>DASRES010000017.1 GCA_035651955.1 Acidimicrobiia bacterium | reverse complement strand
CCGGCCGGCGTCAGGCGACGGCGTGCCAGACCCACTCCGCCATCTGGAAGAAGCGGTAGCCGAGGTACACCGCGAGCGCGCCCGCCATGAGCTTGAGGTGCCACGGGATCGGGAGCTTCTCGTCGACGTCGTCGTCCTTCGGGACGGCGCGCGCCTTGCCGGGGTCGACGGGGTGGCCGCAGGCCGGGCACGCGCCGTCGACGTGCACCGTCGACGGGTTCAGGTAGCGGCTGCAGCGGTCGCACCACGGCACGCGTCCATTGTCGCGTCGCGTCCGGCCGAGTCAGCCCTCCGCCAGATATTCCGTGAAGCGGAACGACCCGAATGTGGCCGGCGGCTTCAAGGGGGGCGATCAGACGGGCGGGACGCCGTGGCGACGCTCGACGACCTCGCGGCGCCGGTCGCGGGCGAGCGCGAGCCGGCGGACGAGCTCGTCGCGCAGATCGTCCGGCTCGACGACCGCGTCGACCACGAGCTCCGACGCGAGGCGTACGAGGTCGACGTCGGCCTCGTACTCGGAGCGGCGCTCGGCGACGAACGCGGCGCGCTCGTCGGCGTCCTCGATGGCCTGGATGCGGTTGTAGAACACGGCATTGACGGCGGGCTCCGGACCCATCACGGCGATGCTCGCGGTCGGGAGCGCGAGGCACGCGTCGGGGTCGAACGCGGGACCGCACATCGCGTACAGCCCGGCGCCGTACGCCTTCCGCACGATCACCGAGAACTTCGGGACGGTCGCCTCCGACACCGCGCTGATCATCTTGGCGCCGTGGCGGATGATCCCGTCGCGCTCGACGGCCGAGCCGATCATGAAGCCCGGTACGTCGGCAAGGAACACGAGCGGCACGTTGAACGCGTCGCACAGCCAGATGAACCGCGCGGCCTTGTCAGCGGAGTCGACGAACAGCACGCCGCCGAGGTGCGCGGGGTTGTTCGCGACGATGCCGACCGTCTCGCCGGCGAGCCGCCCGAAGCCGACGACGAGCTCGCGCGCGAACAACGGCTTGATCTCCATGAACGAGCCGTCGTCGACGAGCGCGTCGATCACCTTGTGCATGTCGTAGGCGCGGCGCGGTTGCTCGGGGACGATCGAGCCGATCGGCTTCGCGGACGACGACGGGTCGCGCGCGTCGACCGTCGGCGGGCGCTCGCGCCAGTTGCGCGGCAGGTACGACAACCAGCGCTTCGCGGCCGCGATCGCCTCGGCGTCGTCGGTGACGAGGTTGTCGCCGCACCCGCTCACCGTCGCGTGCATGCGCGCGCCACCCATCTCCTCGAGCGTGACCTGCTCGCCGATCACCTCCTCGGCCATGCGTGGCGACCCGAGGTACATGGACGCGTTGCCCTCGACCATGAACACGACGTCGCAGAACGCCGGGATGTACGCGCCACCCGCGGCGGACGGCCCGAACAGGCAGCACACCTGGGGCACCTTGCCGGACAGACGCACCTCGTTGGCGAAGATCCGGCCCGCTCCACGCCGGCCCGGGAAGAGCTCGACCTGGTCGGTGATGCGCGCGCCGGCGGAGTCGACGAGGTAGACGACCGGCATCTCGTGCCGCAGCGCGGTCTCGGTGAGCCGGATGATCTTCTCGACCGTGCGCGCGCCCCACGACCCCGCCTTGACGGTCGGGTCGTTCGCCATCACGCACACGGGCCGTCCGTCGACGCGGCCGGTGCCCGTCACGACGCCGTCGGCCGGGAGGTCGGACGCGGTCGCGTTCGCGAGCAGCGCGTCCTCCGCGAACGAGCCGTCGTCGAGCAGGAGCGCGAGCCGGTCGCGCACGAAGAGCTTGTGCTCGCGCTCGAGCTTCTCGCGCCCCTTGGCCAGGTTCCCCGCGAGCGCGCGCTCGACGGCGTCGTGCACGTGGGCCGTGTGGTCGTCGCCCGGCATGGCGCGCAGGCTACCGACCGGGCGCCGGCACCCGGCGAAGCATCAGTGCACGAGCCGGACTGGGTCGCCGTCGATCGACGCCGTCCACGACGTCGTGTCGTTGAGGCTGCCGTTGAAGCGGTACTGGATGCTCACCCAGCAGTCGTTCGGGTCGGACACGTTGCACGAGTTGAGCGAGCTCGGGATCGGCAGCTTCACTTGGATCCACCGCCCGTTGTACTGGCTCGAGCTCACACCGGTGATCGAGCAGGAGCCGGGCGTCGGTTGGAACGAGTTCCACGGTGGACCGTTCGTCGAGCTCGACGCGGGCGGTGAATAGGTACAGCTCGACAGCGGAGTGTCGTTGCCGTCGGTCGTGCGGACGATCGTCAGCGAGCCGGTCGTGCCCGCGCTCGGCGCGTCGCCGATGTCGAACAGGCTGAGCGTGAGCGTGCGACCGGGCGCGCCCGGGAGGACGCGTGCGAGGTAGAACTCGGTCGTCGTGTTCGAGCCGACGTTCGCGTAGATCGACATCTTGGCGTTGCCGAACAGCCCCACGTTCGACGCCGGCGCGCAGCTGCTCGTGCTCGTCGACGCACAGAGCGAGAACCGGTTGTGGCCCGACCCGCTGCTCGCGCTGGTCGACACCTGCACGAAGTAGTCGCCCTGGCTCGGGGAGAGCTGGCAGATCGGGTACCACGCCCGGAAGATCGCGCCGAACGTCGTGTTCTGGCCGGCGACGGGCGCGCTCGGGATGAACGGCACGTTGCTCTTGAGCCGGCTCACGAGGTCCTTGTTGATCGCGTTGTGGTCCATCCCCGCGTACCAGCCGGGGAACGTCACGCTGCAGATGGGCGTGGACGGCGCGCTGGCCGGGTTGCCCGGCACGCTGGCCGGCCCGAACACCTTGTACGTCGTCGCGGGCGGCGGGTTGCTCGTGTCGAAGATGTGGTCGCCGGTGCAGTACTGCATCCCGGGGTCGTTGGGATTCGTCGCGTCCGTCACGGGCGCGTATCGCACCGACGGCAGGTCTCCCGCTGTCGGGTAGCCCGGGACGCTGTTCTTGTTGAGGCCCGCGGCGCCGATCAGGTTGGAGTTGTCGTCATTGGCTCCGCAGTTGTCGCCGACCGCGACGAACGCGGGGTCGAACGCCTGGATCGTCATCGACCCGGGCGCACCCGGACCGACCCGGACCGTGTAGTAGTAGCCGTTCTGGTCGTAGTCGCTGTTGTGGCCGCCCGAGCAGTTGTCACCGAAGCTGCACGTGCCGGCCTGGTACGCGTCGCCGTTCTCCTTGGGCGAGTCCGGGCCCGCGATGTTGCCCCAGAACCCGGGGCGCCGACCGCGCGTCGTGAACATCCCTGCGTACGGGTCGTTGCCGAACTGCGCGCTCGGGCTCCCCATCGCGACCGGCTTCGTGTACTCGGCCGTCGCGGTACGCGAGACGGTCTTCACCTTCACGCCGACCGCGCGCGCGAAAATTGTGTCGATCGTGTTCGAGATCGTCACCTTGAGCTGACTCGGGCGGCTCCCCTGCACGATCGTGACGTGCACCTTGCCGCCGTTGGCGCCGTCCGTGTAGCCGTTCGCCGACGCGACCTGCTGCGCGGTGGACATTGCGAGCGGGACGTTGTCCGGGAGGTAGACCGCGCCTGCGAGCGCGGCGGCGTCCGCGGCCTTCTGCTGCTGCTGACCTTCGTACGACCAGCTCGCGAAGTCGACCGCGAAGCCCGCGAAGCCGAGCATCACGACGAGGATGATCGAGAAGAACACGAGGAAGAACCCGCCCTCCTCGTCACATCGCGTGCGGAAGACCCGGCTGCGGATACCGCGGGTGAGGCGGCTCATGATCCGCACGTCGCCGAGCCGAGCGGCTCGACCCGGAACACCGCCGTGCTCGTGAGGTCACGACCGGCGTGCCCGAAGAGGCCGGTCAGGTACGAGTACTTGACGTGGACGTAGACGCCGACCTTGGCCCACGTGCCCGTCGGGCAGGCGTTCTGCGTCAGCACCCAGCTCGGCGGCGTGTAACCGCCGGTGTTGAACTGCTTCGTGGCGGAGTTCCACGTGAACTTGACGCAGCTGCCGCCGCAACCTGCCGGCGCGGTGCTGCTGTTCGTCGCGTCGAAGACCCAGACCTCTTGCGGCTCTTGTGAGGGAAGCCCCGAGAGGGCGGCCGCCACGGCGTTGGCCGCGTCGACGGGCATGGTGCCGACGCGTGGCTCGGCCGACGCGATGCGGCCGCCGGCCCGGGCGGCGGACGAGACCTGCGACGCGTCCCGGTACATCGAGGAGAACTCGAGCGCGCCGAAGACGAGGAGCAGCACGAGCGGCATGAGGATCGCCGCCTCGACCAGCGCGGCGCCTCGTTCCGACCTCTTGGCTCGCGAGCGGGCGCGCCCGGCGGCGCGCATGACTCGGCTCATGCTGCCCTCTCCGTCACTCGGGGGGTCGTGTCCGGATCGGGCAGATTGTAAGGACGGGTGGGGAATGTCGATATAGGCCGCGTGGCCCAAATCCCACGGAGCGTGGTCAAACGGGCGTAGCTCCCGGCCCCCTCATTTGATGAGCTCGACGATCGCCGACGAGCCGACGTGCCACGGGGCGTCGACGCCGGCGGGCAGCATCCCGGGCGGGATCACCCATGCGGTGAGGGCCTGGGCGTTGTCGTTGGCCGCGCCCATCGACCCCGTGTTCCAGGAACCCGGATCGAAGTCGATCGAGCAGGTGCCGCTCCCGTTGCAGCCGCCGTAGAGCGTCTGGACGTACACCGCCTGGAACCCGGTGACGGCGAGCGCGCTGCTGTTGCCGTTCGGCGGCTGGCTCCCGGCGAACGTCGGGACGTAGGCGAAGCGGGGTGAGAGCTGGATGTCGTAGAGGTCGAGCGGCTTCTCGGTGCTCGTGTTCGCCCCGAACAGCACGCCGTGGTAGCCGCCCGTGCGGTAGTCGGTGAAGCACTGCTGGAGCTGTTGGTGGGCCTGCGTGCGGTTCAGCCCGCTGAACACGCTGCGGCGGCAGCTCGCCGGGATCCCCGTCGCGTTCGGGTCGATGAACTCCCACAGCGGCTTGTTGTCGACGTTGACGCCACCGACCTTCGCCTTCGGGTAGCTGCCGCGCTGCAGGCGTGCGGGCTGGCCGTCGTCGAACGTGCCCGCGGACCCGTGGAGGACGCCCGTGTCGAAGTCGGCGACGACGTTGCCCGTCCGCACGGCGAGCGTGTTGGGCCCCGGCGGGCAGCCGTTCTCGGTCACGGTCGTCCCGTTGAACACCGTGATCTCGTGGTCGACGCCGATCGCGATGTTGTTCTCCAACCGGGTCGACTGCTGGCCGTTCCCGCACCGGCGGACGGTGGGGATCGCGCTGTTGCCGTACTGGAAGACGTCGAGCGTCCCGAAGTTCCCCGTCGCCGGGCCGCTGCACGCGCCCGTCGGGAAGTTCGCGCTCGCACCGGTCTTGAGACAGCGTTCGTCGCCCGTCCCGCCGGTGAACATCGAGAACGGCTCGATCGTCCCGAACCCTGCGACGCCGATGCTCGCGACCGCGGCCGCGCTCTCGGTGATGTGGTTGAACCCGATCGCCTTGCCGAAGAACGTCGGGACGGTCAGGGTCGGGACGCGGACGCGGACCTGCGTGTACGAGGTGTCGTACGAGATGCACGCGCTGCTCGCGATGTTCGTCAGCTTCTGCGTGTCCGTGCACGTCGACCAGTTCGGCGTGACGCCGGTCAGGTTCTGCCCGACGGTGGTCTGGGCGGTGCTGTCCGCGCCGGCCGTGCTCGGGAGGCTCTGCGCGGCGGCGAGGGCGGCGGCGTCGGCCGCGTTCTGCACCTGGCGCTTCTTCTCACGCGCGTAGCCGAGGTCGATCGCGAGCGCGGAGAAGGCGACCAGCACGGTGAGCACGATCGTGAACATGACGAGCACCGCGCCCCGCTCGTCACGTCGCTCACGCTCACGCGTCACGAGCACGTCGGCGCTCCGGGATCGGCCGACGACGTGAACGACGGCACCTGCTCGAGACGCATCGTCACGCTCGACGTCACGACCCGGTTGCCCAGGAACGGCCGCATGACCCCCGTGATGTTGTACGCGGGATAGCTGGCGCACACGGTGACGGTGTCGCCGACGTGCGTGCCGTTCAGCACGACACGCACCTTGGTCTGGCTCGCGTCGAGACCGATCCGCTGCTTGGTCTCGGTGAGGATGTCGCCGTTCGACTGGTCGTTCACGACGGCGAGCCGCGCGCCTTCGCGCACACCGTTGCGCAACGACACGAAGTTGTTGTACGTGCCGCCGAACTCGATGATCCCGAACACGAACAGCATCAGCAGCGGGAGGATCAGCGCGAACTCCACGAGCGACGCGCCGCGCTCTTCCCGTGCCCGGCGTGCGTCAGCGCCGGCCATTGCCCGCTCCGTTCCCGTGCGGGCCGGCGTTCGGGGACGCGTCCGCGTTCGCGTGACCGGGCGCCGCGCCCGTGTGGCCCGGTGTCGTCGTCTTCGTCGTCTGCCCGGGCGGGGTCCCGCCGTTCCCGGGGTTGGCGGGCGGGCCGGGCTGCTTCGACTGTCCGGGCGGCGCGCCGCCGTCCGCCGGAGTGGTCGACGGCCGGTTGGCGCGGCCCGGTGCGGAGCCCGAGGCGCCCGGCGCCGACGGTCCCGTCGGCGTGGCCGCGCCCGGCGCGCTCGTCGGGGTGGTCAGCCGCGGACTCGCGCTCCCGTCGCCGGGCTGCGGGGCCGGCCCGCCCGGCTCTCCGCCGGTGGTGGCCGACGGAGAGCCGCCCTGTCCCGACGGGCCCGCACCGGGGCTGCCGGTCCCCCGGCCGGCAGCCGGCGGCAACGGGTGGTGGGTGGCGCCCCCGTTGCGGCGGTGCGAGGTGGACGCGCTCGGCAGGTGGACACCGACCGCCCCGGCGACGCCCGCGACCGCGTGCTCGAGTGGCGCGGGCAGCGCGCTGTTGGCGGCGGCGACCCCGACGCCGCCGAGCAGCGTCGCTGCGGTGACGAGGCTCGCGGCCGCAGTCCGCACGTGGCGTCGTGTGAACGCGCTGCGGCGGTGACGGCGACGCGGACCCGTGGTCACCGGTCCCGCGGCGCGCATCGCGGCGAGGTGGCGCCGAGCCGTCAGCTCGTCGGTCGAGACGGCGAGCGCGGCGCGCAGCGCGCCGAGGTCGTCCACGAGCGCGAGCGCCGCGCGGTCCTCGCCCGCGACAGCACGGGCATCGTCGAGCAGGTCCTCGGGCGGCAGCCACTGGTCGGTGCGGTCCATGCGACGGGGTCATCGCAGGACCCGCCCGGGAGGTAACGGGCGGCGTCGGACTTTTCTCGCGCCCGCTACGCGACCTTCTGCGCGTCGAGCTCGCGTGCGAGCGCGGCCAGGGCCCGTCGTTGGAGCATCTTCACGGCGCCCTCCTCCTTGCCGAGCATCTTCGCGACGGTTGCGACGGAGAGGTCGGCGACGATGCGCAGGAGCACGACGTCGCGCTGGTCGTCGGTGAGGCTCGCCACGGCTCGATGCAGCCGGTCGGACACGATCGGGTCCGACGTCGCGATGACGTCGGGCGCGGTGTGCGCCGTCGTCCGGGCCAGCGCCGCCGGGTCGACAGCGTCCTCGCCGCGGCGGGCCCGGCGCCGTCGCTCGTCGACGAGCCGGTGATGGGCGATCGTGAACAGCCAGGCACGGAACGCGGCCTCGTCGCCGTCGAAGCGACCGATCCCCCGGACGACCGCGACGAACACGTCGCCCACGACGTCGTCGGGATCGGGCGACCCGTGCCCGCGCGCGTACCCGCGCACGGCGGGTGCGAGCGCCCGGTACAGCGTCTCGTAGGCGCGCTCGTCGCCCCGCCGTGCCGCGTCGATGACCTCGACGAACCGGCGAATCGCCACGTTCTCACCTTTCGCGTAGTTCGCGAAGAGGTGAGCGTACGGAGGGAGGGCGGGCCGGGGAATGAGCCGTTCGACCCGTTTGCGCAGGCCGCGGCGTCAGCCGGCCGTCAGTCGCCGCGGCGGCGGACCCGCAGCTTGACCGGCGTCGGGCCCAGATCGAACGCCTCGCGGAAGCGGCGTTCGAGATACCGGAGGTACGTCGGCGGAAGGGACCGGGTGGCGAAGAGCGTGAACGTCGGCGGGTCCGCCGCGCCCTGGGTCGCGTACAGGATGCGGGGCCGGTGGCCGCGCTCGATCGGCGGCGGGTGCGCGGCCTGCGCCTCGCGCACGATCCGGTTGAGCGCAGCGGTCGGGATCCGCGCGTGGTACGCGCCCTCGGCCTGCCGCAGCGCGGGCAGCAGCTTGTGCACGCCGCGCCCCGTCTTCCCCGACACCTCGAGCACGGGTGCGTAGCCGAGGAAGCCCAGGCGGTCGGCGACCTGCGCGCGCAGCTCCGGCCGCCGCTCGGTCGGCACCGTGTCCCACTTGTTGAGCACGACGACGATCGCGGTCCCGGCCGCGTCGACGCGCTCGGCGAGCCGCTGGTCCTGGTGGCTCACACCTTCGCTCGCGTCGACGACGAGCAGCGCCGCGTCGGCGCGGTCGATCGCCTGCAGCGCGCGCACGAGGCTGTAGTACTCGGTCGGCTCGTCGATCCGGCTCCGGCGTCGCAGGCCCGCGGTGTCGACGAAGCGCAGCACACCGTCGGCCGTCTCGACGATCGTGTCGATCGAGTCGCGCGTCGTGCCCGGGAGGTCGTGCACGACGGAGCGCTCCTCCCCGACCAACCGGTTGAACAGCGTGGACTTGCCGACGTTGGGGCGACCCACGATCGCGACCGAGAACGGCCGGTCCGCGTCGTCCGGCTCGTCAGGCGTGTCGACGTCGGGTTCGGGCAGCGCGGCGACGACCGCGTCGAGCAGGTCGCCGCTGGTACGGCCGTGCAGCGCGGAGACGGGGTACGGCTCGCCGAGCCCGAGGCGCGCGAACTCCCACAGGTCGGCCTCGCGCCGCTCGTCGTCGACCTTGTTCACCGCGACGATCACCGGCCTGTCGCCGCGCTGGAGGATCGACGCGACCCGGGCGTCCTCCTCGGTGACGCCGACCGTCACGTCGACGACGAACACGATGACGTCGGCCGCGCCGATCGCCTCCTCCGCCTGCTTCGACACCTTCGCCTCGAGCGAGCCGTCGCGTTCCGCGAGCCACCCGCCGGTGTCGACGACGGTGAAGCGCCGGCCCGCCCACTCGACGGGCAGCTCCTTGCGGTCACGGGTGACGCCCGGCTTCTCCTCGACGATCGCGGCGCGCCGGCCGACGAAGCGGTTCACCAACGTCGACTTGCCCACGTTGGGACGGCCGACGACGGCGACGATGCTCATGGTCGCACTCGCTCCGCGCCGGGATGCCCGGCGCCGCCCTCCGGGACGCTCGCCGCTCCAGCCGGCCAACAGCAAGGTCCGGCGGCCGCTGCCGGCCGCCTCGCCTGAGGTGCCCCACTCATTCGCGGTCAGCTCGCGAGCGCGCGGACGAACGACGCGCCGTCGGTCGGCACGACCTCGACGGGGCGCGGGAGATCGCGCACGTGCACCCCGTCGAGGAACACGTCACGCGACAGCACGACGTCCGGCAGCAGGTACCGGCTTCCCGCGGGCTCGTCCGCGAGCGCGGCCGCGACGTCCGCACCGGTCAGCAGTCCGGTCACGCCGATGTTGCCGCCGAAGAACCGGTTCCGGACCGGCAGGACGCGCACGTCATGCACGGCGATCGCGTCGAGCACCGGCGTCAGCACGCGCGCGCCGTACTCCCCCGTGATCACGGTCACCGGCGAGGACATGCGGCACTCACGTACGGATTCCGTACGTGAGTGCCGCATCTTCTCGTTCTCGGTCTGGCGGGGCGCGCGGTAGCCGTCGGCCGGCGCGCCGTCGACCCAGGCGAAGAACGCGGACCGCGGACCCGTGCCGTCGACCTCCTCCCCCACGACGGCGCGCCGCGCGTCGTGCTCGAACGCGCGCGCCATCCCGATGCCGTTCTCGTGCTGCGGGAAACCGTCGTAGGCGGCGACCGGGGGGAAGTCGCGACCCGCCATGAGGTAGTACTCGTCGGCCGCGTACACGAGGCGGCGCCCGAGCGTCGCGACGTAACGCTGCTGCCAGCGCTCGATGCACTCGACGACCGCGACGGCCTCCTCGCGCGTGTGCGGACGCATCTCGGGCTCGTGGTTGTGGTCGCTCACGCCGAGTGGGACCACGCCGAGCGTCGCCAGGCGCGGGAAGCGGTCGAACACGCCGAGCAGCGTGTCGTCGAGCACGGCGCCGTCGTTGATCCCCGGGCACACGACGATCTGCCCGTGCACCTCGACCCCGGCCGCGAGCAGCGCGTCGAGCCAGCGGAGGCTCGTGGCGCCCCGCCGGTTGCGCAGGAGACGCGCCCGTAGGATCGGATCCGTCGCATGGATGCTGACGTACAGCGGCCCGAGGCCCTCGGTGACCACACGCTCCAGGTCGGCCTCGGTGAACCGGGTCAGCGTCGTGAAGTTCCCGTAGAGGAACGACAGCCGGTAGTCGTCGTCCTTCAGGTAGAGGCTCCGCCGCATCCCGCGCGGGAGCTGGTGGATGAAGCAGAACGGGCAGTGGTTGTCGCACGTCTGCACGCGGTCGAACACCGCGCTGTGCAGCTCGAGACCGAGCGACTCGCCCGTCGCCTTGCCGATCGTCACGCGCCGGTCGCTGCCGTCGCGCCGCAGCGCGAGCTCGACGTCGGGTTCGTCGGCCTGGAGCTGGTAGCGGATCACGTCGCGCAGCTCTTCGCCGTTCAGCGCGACCAGCTCGTCACCCGGCTGCACACCCGCGCACGCGGCCGGTGATCCGGGCGCGACGGCAAGCACGCGTGCGGGAGGCATGGCGATCAGTGTAGGGCCGCTACCCTCGAGCCGTGCCCGTCGAACGAGTCCTGCTCGCCCGCCCGCGCGGCTTCTGCGCCGGTGTCGAGATGGCGATCAAGGCCCTCGCGTGGATGGTGCGCGTCTTCGAGCCGCCCGTGTACTGCTACCACGAGATCGTCCACAACCGGCTCGTCGTCGACCGCTTCCGCTCGCTCGGCGTGGTGTTCGTCGACGACCTGCGCGACGTGCCGGCCGGTGCACCGCTCATGCTCTCCGCGCACGGGTCGCCCCCCGAGCTCGTCGCCGCCGCCCGGGAGGACGGCCGGTTCGTGGTGAACGCGGTGTGCCCGCTCGTCACGAAGGTCCACCACGAGGCGAAGGTCCGCGCCGGCAAGGGCTACACCATCCTCTACGTCGGTCACGCGGGTCACGACGAAGCGGTCGGCACGCTCGCGGTCGCGCCCGACGCGATGCGCCTCGTCGAGCGCGAGGACGACCTCGACGCGGCGCTCGCGACCGTCGACGACCCCGGGAAGCTCGCGCTGCTCGCGCAGACGACGCTGTCGGTCGCCGAGTGGCAGGGTCTCGTCGAGCAGGCCCGCGAGCGCTATCCGGAGCTGTGGACGGCGTCACGCAATGACCTGTGCTTCGCGACGACGAACCGCCAGGCCGCGCTGTCGAGCGTCGCCGAGCGCGCCGACGCGGTGGTCGTGATCGGCAGCGCGAACTCCTCGAACACGATCGCGTTGACGAAGGTCGCGCGCGCGTCGGGCAAGCCGGTGATGCGCGTCGACGGCGCGGACGAGCTCGACCTCGACGCGCTGCGTGACGCGCGCATCGTCGGCGTCACCGCGGGTGCGAGCGCGCCCGAGGACCTCGTCGAGGAGGTGATCGACCGGCTCTCGCCGAGCGAGGGCGTCGAGATCGTGCACGTGACCGACGAGGACGAGTACTTCCCGCCGCCGCGCGAGCTGCGCGACCTGATGCCCGCGCTCGACTCGCTCGTCGCGCTGGTCAGTGGTGCGTCGCCGCGCGCGGCACGCGAGCAGGGTGGGCCGTTCGGCGACGACCGCGCGACCGACGCGTCGCACACGCTCGCGTCCCTGTCGACGGGCTGACCTCGGCCGGCGATGCTCCCGGTCCGGGCCGACACCATCCGGCTGTTCCTGCACGTCCTCGCGGCGATGGTGTGGGTCGGCGGGCAGCTCACCCTCGGCGCGCTGATCCCCGCGGTTCGCACCGGCGGCACCGAGCTCGTCCGCAAGGTGGCGCGCCAGTTCCAGCTCGTCGCCTGGCCCGCGTACGCGGTGCTGCTGATCACCGGCGGATGGAACCTCGCCGCGGTGCACCTCAGCCGTCAGAGCAGCGCGTGGCTCACGACGCTGTCGGTGAAGCTCGTGTGCGTGTTCCTGACCGGCGCGTTCGCCGCCGCGCACATCCTCGTCGCCGCCCCGCGCGTGCGCGCCGCCGAGACCCCTGAGCAGCACCGGCGCGCCGCCGCGATGTCGGGCGCGTTCGAGAGCCTCTCGCTGCTGTTCGCGCTCGCCGCGGCGTTCATGGGGATCATGCTCGCCTGACCGTCCCACTTCGTGCGTCGCTCGTCGTCGCACAGCGACACTGAGCGACGCACGGACGATCGGGGCCCGTCAGGACGGGCAGACGGGATCCGCGCTGGGTGGTCGCATCCCCGAGTAGATGTGCAGCTCGCGGGCGAGGAACGTCGTCCACTGCGTGTCCGTCGCGGCCTTGTGCTCGGCGTAGAGGTTCTCGGCGTGCGCGGACTCGGTGCAGTACGACGTGAGCTCCGCGACGAGCCCGTCGGCGCGGGCCGTCGTCACGGTCTGCGCGATGCAGCTGTACGGGACGGCCTGGTCGAACCGCGAGTGGATCCACGACGTCGGGGCGTCGCCCGCACCGATCGACGCGGGGTCGTACTCGCAGCCCGACGCGCCGAACGCGGCCTGCACCTTCGACGACGCGACCGACAGGTCGTCACCCGAGAAGTAGTGGACGGTCCCGACGTCGTCGCCCCGGTACGCGACGTTCCCGGCCGTCACCGCGCCCGCGGAGAACCCGCCGACGGCGATCTTGCTCGGGTCGACCCGGTACTGCATGGCGTGCACACGGATCCACCGGACGGCGGCCAGCACGTCGTACTGCGCGGCAGCGAGGTTGCGCTGGCACTCCTGGTACCGCTGCTGCCACACGGGGTCGTTCGGGTTCCAGTTGTCCTGCACCCACTGGCACAGCGACGCGGGCTGGCTCGTCGCGCTCCCGCCGACGACCGTCGTGTCAGTCCGGTACTCCACCGAGAAGCCCACGTAGCCGCGCTCGGCGTAGTCCTTGCCGCTCGCGTTCGCGAGCCCGTACATCCCGTCGATGCCGAACGCGAAGCCGCCGCCGTGCACCCACACGATTGCGGGCCGGTTCGTCGTGTCGTCCTGCGGGTCGGCGACCCACAGGCGCAGCGGCTCGAGGTTGCCCGGCAGCAGAGCCGGTCGCGGATCGGGCTGCGCGAGGCTCGTCCCCGCGTACAGCGTGCCGCCGTAGTGGGGGTCGATCACGGGCGCCGCGCCCCACGTGACCGGCTGCGCCTTCGACGTCACGGTCGCGCCGTACACCTGGTCGAGGTACGGCGCGGGCGGGTTCGGGGCCGGGGGCGCGCACGCGGCCACGCCGAGCGCGACCGCTAACACCACGCACAGCAGAGCCGTCAACCGCCGCATGGCTCGCTCCCTCCGTTCCTGCGACGCGCCGATCCTCCGCCGCGAACGCACGACGATCGTTCGGAGATCGTCAGGAGATCGTGAAGGCTACGACCGGTGCGTGCTCCCGAGCACGCGCCACGCGCCGTCGAACAGCTCCTGCAACGACTGCTGGAGGCGGTCGGTGACCGCGGCGATCTCGTCCTTGCGCGCGCGGCCCGTCGCCGTCCCGGGCGCGGGCGTGATGAGGTCACCGACGACGACCGCGACGCGGCGCGGCCGGATCAGCGGCGAGCCGCTCGGCATGATCTCCTCGCTCCCCGCGATGCCGACCGGCAGGATCGGCACGCCTGCCTTGACCGCGAGGTACGCCGTGCCACCCTGGAGGTTCTCGACCCGGGGCCCCGCGCGGCGGGTGCCCTCGGGGAACAGCACGACGGGCTCACCGTGCTCGAGCCGGGTGAGCGCGGCGCGCGCCGCGCCGGTGCCGGCGCTGCGGTCGACGGGGAACCCCCCGAGCGACGTGAACAGCCACGCGCCGAACCGGTTGCCCCACAGCTCCTGCTTGCCCATGAACCGCAGCCGCCGGCGGGTGATCGTCGCGGTGAGCGGGATGTCGACGATCGACCGGTGCGTCGGCGCGACCACGAACGGGCCCGACACGGGCACCTTCTCCTTCCCGACGACCTTCACCCGGAAGAGCAGGTAGCACAGGCCGACGAGCACCGCGCGCGCGAACCGGTAGAACGCGAGCGACCCGTCGGACCGTTCCGCGACCCGTGTCGCGCTCACGACGCCCGCTCCCGCGAGTGGAAGCACTCGACCACCTGCGCGACGACGTCGTCCGCGCTGCGGTTCGTCGTGTCGATCACGAGCGCGTCGTCCGCACGCCGCAACGGTGACGTCGCGCGCGTCGAGTCCAGCTCGTCGCGACGCGCGAGCGCGGCCCGCACCTCGTCGACACCGATGTCGCGCCGGGCGACGACCTCGTCGTGCTGGCGACGCCGCGCGCGCTCGTCATCGCTCGCGGTCAGGAACACCTTCACCGTCGCGTCCGGGAACACGACCGTCCCGATGTCGCGACCCTCGACCACGCCGCCGTGGTGCTCGTCGACCCACGCGCGTTGCCGGGCGACGAGGACGGCGCGGACACCGGGGTGCGCGGAGACGATCGACACCGCGCCGGTGACGTGCGGGCCGCGGATCTCGTCGGTGACGTCCCGGCCGTCCAGCACGACGTGCCCGTCCGACAGCGTCACGTCGAGACGTTCCGCGACCTTGGTGCACGCGGACTCGTCGCGCAGGTCGATGCCCTCGTCCAGCGCCGCGAGCGTCACCGCCCGGTACATCGCGCCCGTGTCGAGCACGTCCAGGCCGAGCGCGGCCGCGACACCACGCGACACCGTCGACTTCCCCGAGCCGGACGGCCCGTCGACCGCGACGACCCGGTCGGACGCGCTCACGCGACCGACCCGCCCAGCGCGACGAGGTCGTCGGCGAACGCGGGGTACGAGATCGCGACCGCGTTCCAGCCCCGGACCGTCGATTCGCCGTCGATCGCAACGGCGGCGACAGCACCGGCCATCGCGACGCGGTGGTCGCCGTGGCTCTTCAGCGTCGCGGCGCGCGGGCGGCCGCCGCGCACGAGCATCCCGTCCGGCCGGGGCTCGACGGCCACGCCGAGCTGGGCCAGCTCCTGCTGGACCGTCGCGATCCGGTCGCTCTCCTTCACGCGCAGCTCGTGCGCGTCGTGGAACTCCGTGACGCCGTCGGCGAACGCGGCCGCGACGGCGAGCACCGGGATCTCGTCGATCAGGCTCGGCACCTCGTCGCCGGCGACGACGACACCGCGCAGCTCGGACGTGCGCGCCCGGATCTCGCCGACGGGCTCGCCCGCCCGCTCCCCCGTCACGCGCGTCTCGACGTCGGCGCCCATGCGCACGAGCACGTCCACGAACGCGATCCGGATCGGGTTGAGACAGACGTCCTCGACGACGACGTCGCTGCCGGGTGCGAGGCACGCGGCGACGACGAAGAACGCCGCCGACGACGGGTCGCCGGGGACGTCGAGCTCGAACGCGCGGGGCACGCCACGCGCGACGCGCACCGTGCGCGCGTCGCGGTCGTGGTCGACGGGTGCACCGAACGCACCCAGCATGCGCTCGGTGTGATCGCGCGTCGGTGCCGGCTCGACGAGCTCCGTCGTGCCGGCGGCCTGCAACCCGGCGAGGACGAGCGCCGACTTCACCTGCGCGCTCGCGACGGGCAGCTCGTAGTGGATCCCCCGGAGCGATCCGCCGCGGACGGCGAGCGGCGCGAAGTTGCCGCCGTCACGCCCGTCGACGCGCGCGCCCATCGCGCGCAACGGGTCTGCCACGCGCGCCATCGGCCGGCGCACGAGCGAGTCGTCGCCGGAGAGGACGGCGTGGAACGGCCGGCCGGCGAGCATCCCGAGCCCCAGCCGCATCGTCGTCCCCGAGTTGCCGCAGTCCACCACCGCGCACGGCTCGCGCAGCCCGTCGACGCCGGGACTCGCAACCGTGACCGCGAGCTCGTCTCCGGGGAGCGGGCGCACGCGGGCCCCGAGCGCGTCGACGAGTGCCGCCGTGCGCGCGACGTCGTCGCCGGACGAGAGGTGCGCGACCCGGCTCGTCCCGTCCGCGAGCGCGGCGAACAGCAGCGCGCGATGCGAGATCGACTTGTCGCCCGGGACCCGGATCCGACCGCGCAGGGGCGTGCCCCCCGCGATGACGACCTGCGTCGCGGCTGCTCCGGTCGCGCTCACGACAGCGCGCTCCGCGACACCCGGTAGCCGAGCTCGGCCAGCCCCGACTCGAGCTCGCCCGCGCCCGACGCCACGACGAGGAGCACGAGGACACCGGCGTGACCCTCCATCGAGTGCGCGATCTCGAGGTCCGCGATGTTCACGCCGAGCCGACCCGCGAGCGTCGTCACCTCGGCGAGCACGCCGGGCCGGTCCGGTACCGGCACGCGCAGCTCGACGAGCTCCTCGTCGGGCGCCATGCCGACGGGCAGGTTGCGCCGCGCGCGGCGCGCCCGCTCCAGCACGTCGAGCAACCCGCGCCGGTCACTCGACTCGACGAGCGCGCGCACGGACTCCAGCGCGTCCACGTACTCGTCGAGCGCGCCCAGGATCGCGTCCCGGTTCGCGACGCAGATGTCCGGCCAGATGTCGGGCTGCCCGGCCGCGATGCGGGTCATGTCCCGGAAGCCTCCGGCGGCGAGACGGAGCAACGTCGCATGCTGCTCACCGCGATCGGCGGCCACGTCCATGAGCGTCGACGCCGCGAGCTGCGGGACGTGGCTGACGACCGCGACCAGCGCGTCGTGGTGCTCGGGATCGACCGCGACGACCTCGGCACCGAGCGACACGATCAGCGAGCGCAGCGCGCTGAACACGTCGGGATCGGTACGTTCCGTCGGGGTCAGGACCCACGTGGCCCGCACGAACAGGTCGCCGTCCGCGCCGTCGAGCCCGTCCTGCTCGGAGCCCGCCATCGGGTGCCCGCCGACGAAGCGCGCTGCGACGTCGGGACGGGCGCGCTCCACGGCGTCGACGATCGGCGCCTTCACGGAGCCGACGTCCGTGACGATCGGCGCGCCCGCGTCGAGCGCGGCGACGACGACCTCGGCCACGTGGCCGACCGGCACCGCGACCACGACGGCGTCGGCACCGCGCACCGCCTCGGCGATCGAGCCCGCGACGACCGACACCGCGCCCAGCTCCTTGGCGCGCGCGGCCCGACCGTGGTCGACGTCGTAGCCGTGCACGTCGACGCCCTGCCGGCCGAGCGCGAGCCCGACCGACCCGCCGACGAGTCCCGTCCCGACGAGCGCGACGCGCCGAACCGTCGTCATAGGAACCGGATGGTCCTCACTCGGGCAGGTCGTCGCGCAGCGACCGGGCGTCGCCGAGGTACACGTGGCGCAGCTTCTCGCGGGGACGGTCCGTGTAGACGTGCATCATCACGCGGATGCAGCGCGGCATCCCGCCGGTCACGCCGAGCTCCCGCATGCACAGCAGCGGCACGTCGCCGAGACCGATCGCGCGCGCGCCCGTCGCCGGGAAGGTCGCCGTGAGGTCGTCCGTCGCGGTGAAGATGATGCTCACGAGATCGTCGTGCTCGAGGTCGTTGCGGTCGAGCATCTCGCGCACGAGCGTCTGCGTCTTCGAGTCGATCTCGTCCTTGGTGTCCGCGTCGCACGTGGTCGCGCCGCGCAACGCCTGCAACCTCTGGGTCACGGAGGTGCACGTTACTCCGGGGTTCCCGGCAACTTCGTCGCCGCGTAGAGCGCGCGCACCTCGGCGCGCGACAGCGGCCGCCAGCCCCCGGGCGGCAGCGTGCGGTCCGAGAGCGGGCCGATCCGCGTGCGAACGAGCCGCCGTACCGGATGGCCGACCGCCTCGCACATCCGCCGCACCTGGTGGTTGCGACCCTCGTGGACGACGAGTTCGAGCGCGGCCGTGTTCTCGCGGGTCTGCTGCAGCCGGACGCGCGCGGGCGCGGTCGGCCCGTCGTCGAGCTCGACGCCCTCGCGCAGCGCCCGCAACGCGGCACGGCCCGGGATGCCCTCGACCTCGGCGAGATACGCCTTGTCGACCCCGCTCGACGGGTGCGCGATCCGGTGCGCGAGCTCGCCGTCGTTCGTCAGGAGGAGCAGCCCCTCGGTGTCGTAGTCGAGCCGGCCAACCGGGAAGACGCGCGGCTCGACGGGCACGAGATCGATCACGGTCGGGCGGCCCTCAGGATCGCGTGCGGTCGTCACCACGCGCGTCGGCTTGTTCAACAGGTAGTAGACGAGGTCCTCGCGCACGACGACCGGGACGCCGTCGACCTCGATGCGGTCGTGGGCGGGGTCGACGCGCCGCCCGAGCACCGCGACGTCGCCGTTGACGGTGACGCGCCCGGCGTCGATCAGCTCCTCGTTCGCGCGGCGCGACCCGAACCCGGCGCGCGCGAGCACCTTCTGCAACCGCTCGCCGTCGCGCTCGCGGTCGCGCGCGTCGTCGCGCACCGGAGCTCAGTCGATGTCGTCGGTGACGTCGACGACGGTGAGGTCGACGGTCTCGTCGCCGGCGGACCCCGCCGCGGACGTGGCGTGGTCCAGCGCCGTGAGCGCGGCTGCGTCGCGCTCGACCCGCAGCCCGCGCTCGAGCGCCTCGACGACGTCGGGAGCGGGGACGAAGTCGGCCAGCGGCGGCAGGTCGTGCAGCGAGTCGAGGCCGAGCCGCTCGAGGAACGATCCCGTCGTGCCGTACAACGTGGCGCGACCCGGGCCCGGGTCCTGACCGACCTCCGCGACGTACCCGCGCGCGACGAGCGTCCGCAGCACGCCATCGGCGTCGACGCCGCGGATCGCGGAGACCTGCGCGCGCGACACCGGCTGCTTGTACGCGACGATCGCGAGCGTCTCGAGCGCGGCCGGCGACAGCCGCGCGTGCTGGCCGTCGAGCACGAAGCGCTCGACGTAGGGCGCGAGGTCGGCGTGCGTCTGGTACCGGTACCCGCCCGCGACGCGCACGAGCACGAACCCCCGCCCGTCACGCTCGTACTCGTCCGCGAGCTGCGCGCACAGCTCCTCGACGCGCGAGATCGGGACCTCGACCAGCTCGGCGAGCAGCCGCGGCTCGACCGGCTCGGTCGCGGCCATCACGACGGCCTCGATCGCGCGGCAGACGTCGCGCTCGATGTCGGTCGCGGTCTCGTGCTCGTCCATCACCCGGCCTCCGTCGCGGCGAACGGACGAGCTGCGGGGCGCGCGGGAGGCGTCGCGGGCTCGTCGTCCCAGTCGTCCAGGCTGATCTGGTCGAGCGCGGTCTCGTCCTCGCCGAGCCGGCGCACGACGAGGTCGCCGAACGTCGTCGCCTGCTCCATGTCGACCACGCCCTGCTTGAAGAGCTCCAGCACGGCGAGGAACCGGACGACGACCTCGAGGCGCTCCGTCACCCCGACCACGAGGTCCCGGAACGAGACCGGTCGCCGCTCGGGCAGCACCGCGAGCACCGTCTCGACCGCCTCGCGCACGCTCACGCGCACCGGCGCGACGTGCGAGGTCGACACCTCGGGCACCGGCTTCGGCGCGAACGCCCGCCGCGCCGCGGCGGCGAACGCGTCCGGCGTCACCGACTCGAGCGGGTCGGGCGCGAGGGAGCGGAACGGCTCCTCGGGCCCGGCGCTGCGCGCCGTGCTGCGGGCGCACTCGCGCAGGCGCTGCTCGATGACCTTGGCGGCGTCCTTGAACGTCTTGCACTCGAGGAGCCGGGCGAGGAGGAGGTCACGCTCCTCGAAGCGGAGCAGCTCCTCGTCGAGCTCGACGTCGTCGGCACCGGGCAGCAGGCGGCGGGCCTTCAGCTCGACCAGCGTCGCCGCGATGAGCAGGAACTCGGTGGCGACGTCGAGATCGAGCCGGCCCATGCGGTCGACCTCGGCCAGGTACGCGTCGACCACCGACGAGAGCGAGATCTCCCACAGGTCGACCTCCTGCTTGAGGATCAGGTGCAGGAGCAGGTCGAAGGGACCCTCGAAGACCGAGGTCTGGACCTCGTAGGCCACGGGTCCACGCTACTGGAGCCCACCGGGCCGGCCGTGCATCTCCGCTCCTGGCACCTTCGGTGCCGGGCCGCTCGGGCCACCGCTTCCGCTCGCCTCCCGGCTCGCTCGCTCCGGGCATCTCCGCTCCTGGCACCTTCGGTGCCGGGCC
>DASRES010000016.1 GCA_035651955.1 Acidimicrobiia bacterium | reverse complement strand
CGTCACGGCACCGCGGTGCACGCGGACGGTCGCCGGTACGCCCGAGACCTTCAGGTAGTAGGTGTTCGGCAGCAGGGCGCCGTAGTACGCCGCTCGGAACACGGTCTGCGCCGCAGCCATCACGGCAACCGGGACCGCGGTGGCGACAACGCAACGACGTCTGGCAGCAGGGTCGACCGAGATCGCGACGAACCCGAGGACGATCACGGCCAGGACCGCGAAATCGTCACGGGTGAGGACGCCCGCGCCCAACAGGACACCGAGCCAGACGGCGCTCCGAGCCGACGGCTCGTCGCGCAGGCGGAGCGCGAGGATCGCGGCGCCGGTGACGATCACCGCCTCCGCGCCGACCTCCATCCCGCGCAGCGTCCACGCCGTGAGCGGGTAGTAGAGCGCGACGACCCAGCACACGGCGACCGGGACTCTGCTGTGCGGAGCGGAGAGTCGGCGCGCGAGCACACCGCACAAGACGACCTCGGCGGCGAGCAGCACGGCGCCGATCGCCATGACGGGGAGCGAGGCGAGGCGGTCGGGGAGCGGGACGAGATGCGTGACCGCCATGAGGACGGTCCACAAGAAGTTCGTGTAGCCCTCGACCGGTGGCCGTCCGGCGTTCCAGACGAGCCCGTGACCGTGCGCGAGGTTCCGCGCGTAGCGCATGGAGATCATCGCGTCGTCGAACAGCGTGAACAGCACGCCGTCGCGTCCCGTTGCGACCGTGCGCGCGACGAACACGACCGAGAACACGAGTGACGCGACGACCGGCAGACGCGTCCACGCGCGCGAGACACGGCGTTGCGAGATCGGTACCGCCGCAACCGTCTCCGGCGGGCTCAGCGCGCCGACCACAGCGAGCCGAACGCTAGACCGAACGCGTGCGCGCCCCTCGGCTTCTCGCCGAAGATGTGAGGACTCTCATATTCGTTCGGAACGCGCGGTTCGACGGAGGGTCAACGGTGCCCGTCGAGCGCGCTGACGATGACGCTCGTCACCCGCCCGCGTGCCGATCAATCGTCGGGCGAGGTCACGAGGACGGGACACGGCGCGTTGCGGATCACGTGGTCCGACACCGAGCCGAGCAACGCGCGCTTGAGCCCACCCCGACCCCGCGACCCCATCACCAGCACACGGGCGGGGAGCTCAGCGGCGAGCGCGCAGAGCGCCGGACCCGGCGCGCCATTCACGACGCGGATCTTCGCGCCGTCGAGCGAGAGCCGGCCGACGGCGTGTTCGGCGATCTTCCGACCGATCGCCTCACGGTTGCGGTCGAGCTCGTGCAGCTCCTCGGGCGAGATGACACCGCCGGCGAAGCCCGTTCCCGTCACCAGTGTCGGATCGCTCGGCTCGATGACGGTGGCCACGAGCACGGGCGGCGCGGGCTGCAGCACCGCGAGACCCGCCGCGACGGCGCGTTCGGACACGTCGGATCCGTCGACGCACAGCATCGTGATCGCAGCGCTCATCGTGTATCCCTCTTCCGGGTGTTCCGGGTGCGGTGCACAGCAGCACGCCGATGATCGCGCCGATCGCCGCGGTCGTGCCTCGGTCGTAGTGTGTGAGCGTGACGTGCGCGGACGCGCGCGCGACCGAGTCAGCCTTCCGGCCCGGGCCGACACGGCGTCGTCGCGTCACCCTGAGGTCGAGGCTCGGACAGCTGGTGCGTCCGCCGACGTCGTTCGCCGGGCTGGTGGTCGGCGTGGTGTTCTTCTGGATCTCGCTCACGCCCTCGTTGCTCCCACGCTCCTCGCTGTTCCAGGGCGTGGTGAGCGGCGGGTCGGCGCTCGTCGGCTACGGCGTCGGCAGCTTCGTCGCGGCGGTGACGCGTCGCGTGCTCGTTCGACGGCGGACGCGCGAATGGCGGGAACCCCGTGCGCGTCTCGTGCCGTGGATCGTCGCGCTGGTCGCGCTCCTCGGGACCGTCGGGATGTTGTGGCAGGCGCAGCGGTGGCAGAACGAGCTTCGCTCGCTGATGGGCATGGAGCCGGCGTCGGCGTTCCTGGAGCTCGGCGTCGTCGTGCTCACGATCGTCGTGTTCGGGCTCGGGCTGATCATCGCTCGCGTCCTGCGCTCGTTCGGTCGCGTCGTGGTCCGCGTGATCGACCGGTTCGCACCGCGCGCGGTGTCGCTGCCGGTCGGGATCGTCGTCGCCGCGTTGATCGTCGCCGGCTTCGTGCAGGGCGTGCTGCTGCGCGGCGCCGTCGCGCTCGTCAACGAGACGTCGTCCGTCGCGAACCGCGGGACGAACGAGGGCAGCCACCGACCGACGTCGGCCGAACGGTCGGGCGGGCCGGATTCGCTCGTCACGTGGTCCTCGCTCGGGCGTGAAGGGCGGGCGTTCGTCGGTCAGGGTCCGTCGCTCGCGCAGCTCCGCGCGTTCGACGGCCCGGGGTGCTGCACGGAGCCCGTCCGGGTGTACGTCGGCCTCGAGTCCCCGGGATCGGTGCGCGATCACGCGCAGCTCGCGGTGCGCGAGATGGAACGGACGGGCGCGTTCGGACGCGCGGTCGTCGGGGTGTTCGTCGCGACGGGGAACGGCTGGATCAACCCCAAGGTCGCCGACGCGCTCGAGTACCTGTACGGCGGTGACACGGCGGAGGTCTCGCTCCAGTACTCGTACCTCCCCAGCGCGGTGTCGTTCCTCGTCGACCAGACGAAGGCCGGTGACGCCGCGAAGGACCTCGTCGACGCGGTGCTCGCGCACGTCGACGGCATGCCGGCCCAGCAGCGCCCCCGCGTCCTCGTGTACGGCGAGAGCCTCGGCTCCTACGGCATCGAGCGCGCGTTCGGGAGCCTCGGCGCGCTCCGCGCGCACGTCGACGGCGCGCTGCTCGTCGGGCCCACGTTCGCCAACCCGCTCTGGAAGCGGCTCACCGCGGGACGGGATCCGGGTTCCCCGCAGTGGCTCCCGCGGGTGCCGGCCGACACCGGCGTCTCGTTCGCGCAGAAGCCTGCCGACCTCACGGGCGTCGCCGACGCGCCGGCGGCACCGCGCGTGGTGTACCTCCAGAACGCGTCGGATCCGGTGACGTGGTGGAACGTCGAGCTCGCGTACCGGAGGCCGGCGTGGACGCGCGCGCCGCGCGCGCCGGACCGGTCACCGGCCCTGCGCTGGTTCCCGTTCGTCACGTTCCTCCAGACCGCGGCGGACCTGGCCAACTCGCTCGGTGTGCCTGCCGGCCACGGCCACTACTTCGGCGCCAACGTCGTCGACGGTTGGGTTGCCGTCGCGAAGCCCACCGGATGGACGGATGCCGACACCGCGCGCCTGCGCACGCTCGTCGCACACGTCGACACCTCGCCGAGCTGACCGCGCCAACCTGCGCCGCGCCTTCGCCGCGGCGGTCGCCATCCTCGTCGCGTACAACGTCGTGCGCGCGTTCGGCGTGCTCGGTCGCTTCAAGGACGTTGCGGCCGTCGGTCTCGCGCTCACGATGCTCGCGCTCGCTCGCTACGCAGGCCTCGGCGCGTCGGGCCTGGGGCTCGCGCGTCCAGACCTGCGCCGTGGAGCTCGGTACGGCGCGATCGTGCTCGGTGCGACGACGGCCGTGCTCGTGGTCGCGGCGGCCATCCCCGCGACGTCCGGGTTCCTCGACGACGATCGGGCCAAGGTCTCGTTTCCGAGCCTCGTCTTCGCCGTGGCCGTGTCGACGCTCGTCGTGACCGTCATCCCCGAGGAGCTCGCGTTCCGCGGCGTCCTGCTCGGTGCCGGCACCGCGCTGTGGTCGGAAGGACCCGCGGCGCTCGTCTCGTCGGCGCTGTTCGGCCTGTGGCACATCTCGCCGACCCTCGGGACCATGTCCGAGAACCACGCGACCGCGAGCGCCGCGACGACCCCGGCCGGTGCCGCGCTCGTCGTGCTCGGGTCGGTGGTGGCGACGTTCGTGGCGGGCCTCGTCTTCTGCTGGCTGCGCCTCCGGTCGCGGAGCCTGCTCGCACCGGTCCTCGCGCATCTCGCGACGAACGGCGCCGCGTTGGTGGTCGCGTGGTTCGTCGTCCGCGGCTGAGCGCGCGACGCCTACCCCGCCGTCACAGGTCGCGCGTGCACACGCCCGCACGAGACGCGACTATCGAGCCATGACGGGTGAATGGCCCTCGGTCGACTACGAGGCATGGCGCGCGACGTGCGACACCCTCCACGCGCACACGCAGGTGCTCGGCAAGCTCGCCGTCGCGCTCGCGCCGCCCGAGCCGGAGCTGCAGCACGCCGCGCTCCGCATCACCGCGCGCGGATGGGCCACGCGCCCGCTCCCGGCGCCGGACGATTCCGGTGCGTTCACGGCCACGCTCGACCTGCACGCGCACGAGGCGGTGGTCGAGCACAGCGACGGGCGCGCCGCGCGGGTACCGCTGACCCCCGATCGACCCGTCCGTGACGTGACACGCGACGTCCTCGACGCCGTCCGGCGGCTGGCCGGCGACGTCCGCATCAACCCGACGCCGCAGGAGGTCCCGTGGACGGCGCCGCTCGACGAGGACGTCGAGCACGCGACCTACGACCCTCGTCAGGTCGAGTCGTACTTCGCCGCCGCGACGCGCGCGGCGCTCGTGCTCGCGGAGTTCCGCGCGCCGTACCGCGGACGCTCCACGTCCGTGAACGCGTGGTGGGGCTCGTTCGACCTCGCGGTGAGCCTGTTCTCGGGCCTGCCCGCCGAGCCGCCGTCGTCGGACTTCATCATGCGCAACGCGATGGACGCGCAGGAGGTCGCGGTCGGCTGGTGGCCCGGTGACGCGCGCTACGGCAAGGCGGCGTTCTACGCGTACGCACACCCGGCACCGGACGGGTTCAAGAACACACCGTTGTCACCGAATGCTGCACGCTGGGACGGCGACCTCGGCGAGTACGTCCTCGACTGGGACGACGTCCGCGCCGCACCCGATCCTCACGCTGTCGCCCTCGAGTTCGCGCAGGCCGCGTTCCGCCACGCGTGCCTCGTGTGCGGATGGGATCCCGACCTGAGCGCGAGCGCCGAGGGCCGGCCACCGCCCGTCGCGTAGCGCAACCCGACGCCTTTCTGCGTCGCTCGATGTCGGAGAGCGACGTTGAACGACGCACGAACGCCGGACGCTTCCCGCGTCGCGGTCTCAGACGACGCCGATGCCGGCGGCCTCGTTGCGCTTGCGCCATTCCTCGCGCGACATGCGGGTCGTGTCGACGTCCGTCGCACGCGCCCGCAGCGCGCCGACCGTCGCGCGCTCCTTCGGTGTGTGCGCGAACGGGTCCCAGCGGAAGAACTGCGAGGCGTTCGCCCACGTGATCTTGTGGATCTCGTCGTCGGTGCAGCCCGCGCGCGCGAGCTCGTTCGCGACGAACTCGGGCGACTCGGGCCACGTCGTGTCGGTGTGCGGGTAGTCGCACTCCCACGCGATCACGTCGAGCCCGATCTCGTCGCGCAGCTTGAGCCCCGACGGGTCCGTGATGAAGCACGCGAGGAAGTGCTCGCGGAACACGTCCGACGGGAGCTTGCCGTCGCCGAAGCTGTTCCCGATCCAGGCCTGGTTCTGGAAGTGGCGGTCGACGCGGTCGAGGTAGAACGGGATCCAGCCGATCCCGCCCTCGGACAGCGCGACGCGCAGGCCGGGGAACCGCCGGAGCGTCGGGCCGAAGAGCAGGTCCTGCGCGGTGAGCATCGTGAGCTGCGACGGGACGACGATCCAGTGGTCGACGGGCGCCTCGGGCGCGAGCTTGACGATGTCCCACGCGCCGCCGATGTGCAGGCACAGGACCATGTCGTGGTCGACGAGCGCCTGCAGCATCGGGTCCCAGTGGCCCGACAGGAAGCTCGGGTGGCCCTGCGCGTGCGGCGCCTCGAGGAAGCTGATGGCGCGGAAGCCCCGCTTCGCGATGCGGTCGATCTCCTTCACCGCGAGGTCGACGTCCCACATCGGGACGATCCCGAGCGGGATGAACCGGTCGGGATACGGGCCGCACCACTCCTCGATGTGCCAGTCGTTGTACGCCTGGAGCATCACGAGCGAGAGCTCCTTGTCGACGGCCTCGTTGAAGGTCCTCGCGTTGAAGCCGGCCATCGTGGGGAAGCACATCGACGCGAGGACGCCGTTGACGTCCATGTCGCGGACGCGCTGGTGCACGTCGAAGCATCCGGGGCGCAGCTCGGAGAACGCGCCCGGCTCGAAGCCCCATTCCTCGCGTGGCCAGCCGACGGTCGCGGCCATGCCGAACGGTGTCGAGGTCGCCTGGCCCTGGAACACCCACTGGTCGACCCCGGCGTCGTTCTTCACGACCTTGGGGACCTCGTCGCGCCACTTGGCCGGCACGTGACGCTCGTACATGTCGGGCGGCTCGATGACGTGGTCGTCGATGCTCACCAGGATCATGTCGTCGGTCCGCACGGAGGCTCCTCTCGTCACGCGCCGGTGCCGGTCATTGTCGTCCGCTGAAGTCCACCTGGCCGGTCGCGAGCGCCGCGCCGAACCCGCCGTCGATGTCCAGGTTGACACCGTTGACGTAGGCCGCGGCGGGCGAGCCGAGGAACGCCAGCACCGCCGCGACCTCCTCGGGCGCGACGGCGCGGCCGTTCATCTCGCGGATGTTCCAGTCCACGATCTTGTCACTCGTCGTCTTGCGGAAGTCCGGCAGCAGGGGCGTGTCGATCGGGCCCGGGCAGACGGTGTTCGTGCGCACGCCGCGCCGCATGGTCGGTCGCGAGGAGCGCAACGTGTAGACCTCGACGACCTCCTTCGAGAAGTTGTAGGGGCCCTGGCCCAGCGTCTCGCGGTTGGCGTCGAACCAGTCGAGCGCGGGCGACCAGCCCGTGTCGCGCACGTCGATGTCGAGGAGCTCGCCGATCTGCTGCACGCGCTTGCGCCAGAGGTTGCCGGCGAGGGACGCGGTGTTCACGATCGCGCCCCCGGGCGGCATGCGGTCGAGCAGCCCCTCCGACAGCGTCCGCAACGCGAGGTAGTTGACCGCCAGGACCGTGTGCGGTGGCTGCGTGTCGGCGACGCCGGCGTTGTTGAACAGCGCGTGGACCGGGCCGTCGACGCGCGCGATGGCGTCACGCACGGCCTGCTCGTCGGACAGGTCGACGGGGAGGAAGGTGTCGTGCGGCCCGCTCGGCTCGTCGCGATCGAGCACCGTGACGTGCCCGACGTCCAGGTCGGCCAGCACGTCGAGCAGCGCGGCGCCGACGCCGCGCGCGCCGCCGGTGACGACGACGCGCCGGTCGCGGTAGCCGAAGCGGGCGCTCACGACGCGACCGGCGTGAACTCGAGGTGCAGCTGCTCGAGGCCGCGCAGCATGTAGATCGGCGTGTACGCGTAGTGCCGGTCGCCAGGTGGACCGTGCTCCGCCTCCGAGACGCGGATGTCCGCCATGCGGTCGAGCAGGCGCTCGAGGCTCACACGGCCCTCGGCGCGCGCGAGCGGCGCGCCCGCGCAGGCGTGGATGCCGAACCCGAACCCGACGTGCTGACGGCCGTTCGGGCGGTCGAGACGCAGCTCGTCGGGCGCGTCGAACTGGCGCGGATCGCGGTTCGCGGCCCCGGTGAGCAGCATCAGCGTCGTTCCCGGCGCGATCTCGACGTCGCCGACCTTCGCCGCGCGGCGCGCGAGCCGGAACGTCGACTGGATCGGGCTCTCGAGGCGCACGACCTCCTCGACGAGGTTGGGGACGAGCTCGCGGTCGTCACGCAACCTCTGTTGCAGCTCGGGACGCTCGCCGATCCAGCGCATCGCGGTGCTCAGCATCCGTGCCGTCGTCTCCTGACCGGCGGCGAAGAGGTTCGCGGCGATCAGCATGACGTCGTGCACGTCGGGGAGCGTCCCGTCGGGGAACGTCGCCGTCGCGAGCTGCGTCATGACGTCGTGGCGCGGCGCCCGTCTGCGGTCCTCGATGTACTCGGTGAAGCGGTCGTACAGGAACCCGAGCGGCTTGTGCTGGATCGGCGAGTTGACGGGCCGCTGCTCGCCCTGCAGCTGCTCGCGAAACGTCGCGTGGTCCTCTTCCGGGACGCCGAGGAGGTCCGCGATGACGAGCAGGGTGAACGCGTTCGCGTAGTCGTGCACGAACTCGCACCGACCGGACGACAGGAACTCGTCGATATGGCGGTCGGCCAGCCGCCACATGAACTCCTCGTTCTCGCGCAGGCGCTTCGGCGTGATGAGGCGCATGAGCAGCCCGCGGTGCGCGGTGTGCCGCGGCGGGTCGAACGAGGGGAGCTGGTCGCTGAACGGGAGCGTGTCGCGGTACTGCTCGATGATCTCGCCGATGTCGTCCCCATCGAGCGGAACTGGGAAGCGCGCGAACGGGCCGCCCACGGTGTTGCAGCTCGAGAACGTCGCCGGATCGGTGAAGACCGAGATCGCCTCGTCGTACCCGGTCACC
The DNA here is from genome assembly GCA_035651955.1 of Acidimicrobiia bacterium. Taxonomy (NCBI): domain Bacteria; kingdom Bacillati; phylum Actinomycetota; class Acidimicrobiia; species Acidimicrobiia bacterium. Next base: position 91,493 of record DASRES010000016.1, on the reverse strand, counting down.
ATGACGACGCCGCGGTGCGGCTCGCGCCACACCGGGCCGTGCGCGCGCACGTACTCGTAGTACGGGTACGGGTCCTGGTAGAGCTCGCGCGCCCGGAAGAAGTCGATGCCGTCGAAGTCGCGGCCGTCGAAGTCGCGGCCGTCGAGGTTCGTCGCCTCCGTCATGCCGGTGACACTACCGTTAGTAATCCCCGCCGCGCACGGGCGTTCCGGCGGCGTGGTTGCTCGCTCGATGGTACCGTCCGCTGACACGACTGTTATCTGACGGCCGCCGTCGCCGACGAGGGGAGCAGCGCATGTCGGCAGGTCCCGAGCTCGCCGCGAAGGTCGCCATCGTCACCGGCGGCGCCAGCGGCATCGGCCGCGGCATCGCCGAGCGCTTCGTCGAGGCCGGTGCGAGCGTCGTCATCGCGGACGTCGACCCCGACCGGGGCGACGCACTCGCCCAGCAGCTCGGCCCGGCCGCGTGCTTCCAGCGGACCGACGTCGCGAACCCCGACGACGTCCAGGCCGCGGTCGACGCCGCGGTCGACCGGTTCGGCGGGTTGCACGTGATGGTGAACAACGCGGGGATCGGCGGCTCGTTCACGCGCTTCCTCGACGACGACTTCGGCGACTTCGACCGCGTGATGGCCGTGAACGTCCTCGGCGTGATGGTCGGCAGCCAGCGCGCCGCGCGCCACATGGCTCGCAACGGCGGCGGCTCCATCGTCAACATCACCTCGATCGGTGGGATCAACGCCGGGACCGGTGTGATGGCGTACCGCGCGTCCAAGGCGGCCGTCATCCACGTGACGCGCTCCATCGCGGTCGAGCTCGCGCGCAAGAACGTGCGCGTCAACTGCGTCGCGCCGGCGCACATCCCGACGGGCATCAACGCCGATCTCGACCAGGCCGCGATCGTCCGCGCGATGCAACCGCTGCAGCGCGTCGGATCGCCGCGCGACGTCGCGAACGCGGTCCTGTACCTCGCGAGCGACGCCGCGGCCCAGGTGACGGGCGTCGTGCTGCCCGTCGACGGGGGGACGACCGCGGGGGCGCCACCCCGGCGGGTGAAGGACCTCATGGCGCCGGGCGCGGACGCCGCGCAACGCTGACACGACGAGACGGGAGCGACGGCACATGGCGCAGGCCGAAGGCATCTACTCGTGCGACGACCACCTCGACCTCTCCGCGGTCCCACCCGACCTGTGGCGGTCGCGGGTGCGCGGCGCGGACGCCGAGCGCGCGCCGCACGTCGTCGCGCGCGAGAAGGGGTCGTTCTGGATCTGCGAGGACCGCGTGATGGGTCGCAGCGGCATCCCGCCCGGCAACCGTGAGCTGCTGAAGCGCTTCAGCGCGATCGGCCGCGCCGGCATCGACGACGACGGGTACCGGGCCGGGACCCCGAAGCTGCGGCTCGAGGACATGGACCGCGACGGCGTCACCGCGTCGGTGATCTACGGGCCGTTGTCGCTCGGCTTCCCGATCGCCGAGCCCGCGCTGCAGGAGACGTGCTACGCGGCGTGGAACGACTGGGCCGTCGAGGAGTTCAACGCGGTCGACCCCGACCGGCTGTGCGTGCTCGCGTTCCTGCCCGGTCACTCGCCCGAGGCCGCCGCCGCGGAGCTCGAGCGGTGCGCGGCGATCGGCCACCGCGGCGCGATCGTCGGCGCGTTCGACGTCGACCTCGGTGACCCGGCCTGGGACCGCCTCTGGTCGGCCGCCGAGCAGACCGGCCTGCCCGTCAGCTTCCACATCAAGGGCGGCACGTCCTCGAACCTCAGCTACCAGGTCGGCAGGTGGCAGTCGGCTGCGTTCGCGAGCGTGCTGCCACTCCAGCTCGACGAGCCGCTGGCGATCATGGTCTTCGGCGGTGCGCTCGAACGTCACCCCGGGCTGAGGCTCGTGCTCGCGGAGTCGGGCGTCGGGTGGCTGCCGTGGTTCCTCGCCCGCCTCGACGGCGAGTGGCACGCGCTGAGCGACAAGCTCGACTACGCGCCGCAGCTCGCGCCGAGCGAGCTGTTCCGCCGGCAGGTGGTCGCGACGTTCGAGGAGGAGCCGCTCGCCGCGCAGCTCGTGCCGTTGCTCGGCGCCGACTCGTGCATGTGGGCGTCCGACTACCCGCACACCGACAGCACGTTCCCGAGCTCGCGCCAGGCGATCGAGGAGTCGCTGGGCGCGTTGCCCGAGGCCGATCGCCGCAAGATCACCGCGACGAACTGCGCGCGGCTGTACTTCCCGACGTGATCCGCGGGTTCGACCACGTGTCGCTCCCGATGCGCGACGCGGACGCGACGGTCGCGTTCTACCGCGCGCTCGGATGCGACGTCGACGAGCAGCGCAGCGTCGTCTCGGTGTACGTCGGCGAGCAGATGATCAACTTCCACCGGCCCGAGGTGTGGCCGCGTGCGGAGTTCACGCTGCGGGCGCCCGCCGCGACGCCGCCGTGTGGCGACCTGTGCTTCGTGTGGGACGGGTCGGCGGACGCGTTGCGCTCGACGCTCAACCGTGTCGGTGCCGCGATCGAGGAAGGTCCCGTCGCGCGTCGTGGTGGCCGTCGTGCGGACGCAACGAGCGTGTACGTACGCGATCCGGACGGCAACCTGCTCGAGTTCATGATCTACGAGGCGCCGTGAGACCGACGGCCGAAGAGCTGTTCGGCCCGCAGCCCACGCCGCGCGTCGTGGTGGTCGGCGCGGGCTTCGCCGGCGTCGCGACGGGCGTCAAGCTCAAACGTGCCGGCATCGAGACGTTCACGATCTACGAGTCGTCGCTCGGGATCGGCGGCACGTGGTGGGACAACACGTATCCCGGCGCCGAGGTCGACGTCGGGTCGCATCTCTACTGCTTCTCGTTCAAGCCGCACGACTGGACGCGCACACACGCGAAGCAGCCCGAGCTCCAGAAGTACCTGGAGGAGACGGTCGACGAGTTCGGTCTGCGGCCACACCTCCGGCTCGGTGTGACGGTCGAGTCGGCCGCGTGGGACGACGACCGCCACGTGTGGACGGTGCGTCTCGACGACGGCACGGTCGACAAGTGTCACGTGCTCGTCAGCGGTGTCGGCTTCCTCAACGTGCCGCGGTACCCGGACTGGCCCGGGCTGCACGACTTCGCGGGACCGAGGTTCCACACCGCGCGCTGGGAGCACCAGCACGACCTCTCGGGAAAGGTCGTCGCGGTCGTCGGCACGGGATCGTCGGCAACACAGATCGTGCCCGCGATCCAACCCATCGTGCAGAAGCTCTACGTCTTCCAGCGCGAGCCGGGATGGGTGCTCCCGAAGGGTGAGCGCGACTTCACCGACGAGCAGCGCGCGGAGCTGGCCACGTGGTGGCGGCGCGTCCGCGAGCGGTACCGGCTCAAGTGGCTGCTCGAACGGAACCTCTGGCGCGGCGAGATCTACCGGGTCGGCACGAAGCGCAACCGCGCTCGAGAGGAGGTGTGCCGGCGGTACATCGCGCGGCAGTTCGAGGACCGGCCCGACCTGCGGGACGCCGTGACGCCGAAGTACCCGTACCCGGGGAAGCGGCCCGTCCTTGCGAGCACCTTCTATCCCGCGTTGAAGAAGGAGAACGTCGAGCTCGTCCCGCGCGCGGTGTCGTCGGTGACGCGGACGGGGATCGTCGACGCCGACGGCGTCGAGCGCGCCGTCGACGTCCTCGTGATGGCGACGGGCTTCCAGCCCGCGAACTACCTGGCGCGCCTCCCCGTCGTCGGGCGCGACGGGCGGACGTTGCAGGAGCACTGGGCCGGCGAGCCTCGCGCGTACCTCGGCATCACGGTTCCCGGGTTCCCGAACTTCTTCATGCTCTACGGACCGGGCACCAACGGCGGCGAGATCGTGTCGATGCTGGAGGCGCAGGCGTCGTACGCCGTGCGCGTCGTGAAGCGGATGGTGCGTGAGCGCGTGACCGCGGTGGACGTGCGACCGCGCTTCGAGGCCGCGTGGTACCGCTGGCTCCAGTCGCGGATGGAGGGCACGTCGTGGGCGGTGACGAGCAACTACTTCAAGTCGCCGACCGGGAAGGTCGTGACCCAGTGGCCGTACGGCAACGCGCTCTACGTGGTGATGACGAAGCTGCTGGGCCGCGTCTCCGAGACGACGCGCCGTCGCGCCGCACCCCCCGGGACGACGACGTTTCATTGAAACGTGAGTACCGCGGAGCAACGGAAATCGCTCAATGAGACCGCGGGCGGCGCGCCACGGGGCGCGACGTCACGGTGAGCCGTACAGGCCCGGACCGTCGACGTGCGTCGCGTCGAGGAACGCCGACGCCGCGTCGTACGCACCGGCGACGAGCATGTCCGTCTTGCCGAAGTCGAGCGGCGACACGGACTGCGCGGCCGGACCCGGGAGGTAGACGACCGGGACGTGCACGGCGGCGAGCGGCGCTTCGAGGACTGCCTGCCGCCGCATGACGCACAGCACGGTGAAGAGGATCGTCTCCGCGAACGTCGCGGGCGGCGGCGGGACGTGGCCCGGGAAGCTGCAGTCGAGCACCACGAGCGTGCGCGCGCCGCGTGCGATCGCCTCCCGGAGCGGCACGTTGGCGACGATGCCGCCGTCGTAGAGGCGCCGTCCGTCACGGAAGATCGGCGGGTAGATCGCGGGGATCGCCGCGCTCGCGAGCAACGCCGGGAGCAGCAGGCCGTCGTCGAGCACGACCGGCTCGGTCGTGGCGACGTCCATCGCGGTCGCGGCGAACGGGAGCGCGAGGTCGCCGAACGTCGTCGTCGCGCCGAGGTGCTCGGCGATCACCTCAGCGAGCCCGCTGTTCGGGAACAGGTGGTCGCGTGTGCGTTCGAGCGTGATCGCCTCGCCGAGCCAACCGCCCGGGAAGACGCGCTCGCGCGTCATCGCCGACCAGACCGACGCGAGACGGTCCGGTGCGCGTTCGGGTTCGAGCGCGAGGGCCGCGCCGTTCACCGACCCGACCGACGTGCCGATCACGCGGTCGGCCGTCACGCCGTGCGCCGCGAGCGCACGGATCATGCCGACCTGGATCGCGCCGAGGCTCCCGCCGCCGCCGAGGACGAACGTGACGGGTCGCGGCAGCGTGGACGGATCCATCGTCACGGTCTACCCGTGAGCCGGCGGGCCCGACCGTGAGGGACGATGTCGACCATGTCGAAGGTGGTGCGCCTCGATCCTGGACGCATGCCGCGCGTGTCGACGGTCGACGAGCGGTACCAGTCCTACAACGTCGAGATGCTCGAGGTGACGGGCGGATCGTTCTGGAAGCCGTACGCGTCGCGGGCCGCGACACCGGCGGAGCGCGCGGTCGACACGCCGGCCGGGATGGATCCGGCCGCGTACGAGCACCGGCCGCCCAAGGATCTCGGCGATCGGCGTCTGCGGATGCTGGCCGCCGCGCTCGCACCTGCGTACGTCCGCGTGTCGGGAACCTGGGCGAACTCGGTCTACCTCCCCGACGCGGGCGACCGCGTCCCGGACGCGCCACCGGCCGGGTTCACCGTCGTGCTCACGCGTGAGCAGTGGGCCGGCGTCGTCGACTTCTCGCGCGCCGTCGGCGCGCCGCTGGTCACGTCGTTCGCGATCAGTGCGGGCACGCGTGACGCGCGCGGCGTGTGGACGGCGGACCAGGCGGAACGGGTCCTCGACGTCACGCGGGAGCACGGCGGTGACATCGCCGCGGCCGAGCTCATGAACGAGCCGACCATCGCGGCGATGAGCGGCGCACCGGCCGGGTACGACGGCGAGGCGTACGACCGCGACTTCGCCGTGTTCCGGGACTTCGTGCGCCGGCGGGCACCGGGGATGCTCGTGCTCGGTCCCGGCTCGGTCGCGGACAACCTCCTGCCGGAGCGCGCGCTCGACGCGGGCGCGGCCGGCTTGATCCCGACCCGCCGCCTGCTCGCCGGCGCCGGCGCGGACGTCGACGCGTTCTCGTACCACCACTACGGCGCCGCGTCCGCCCGGTGCGCGGGGATCGGCATGCCGACGACGTCACCTGCCGACGCGCTCGGCGAGGAGTGGCTGTCGCGCACGAGCGAGACGCTCGCATACTACCGGCGCATCCGCGACGAGCTCGTCCCGGGAAAGCGACTGTGGGTCACCGAGACGGCGCAGGCCGCGTGCGGCGGCGACCGGTGGGCGGCGACGTTCATCGACTCGTTCCGCTACCTCGACCAGCTCGGACGGCTCGCGAAGGACGACGTCGACGTCGTCATGCACAACACGCTGGCCGCGAGTGACTACGGGCTTCTCGACGAGCGCACGAACGAGCCGCGGCCGAACTACTGGGCCGCGCTGGTGTGGAGCCGGTTGATGGGCACGACCGTGCTCGACGGCGGGGTGCCCGTCGGCCCGGGCCTGCACCTGTACGCGCACTCCCTGCGCGGCCGGCCCGGCGGCGTGGCGTTGCTCGCGATCAACACGAGCCGCGACGACGCGGTCGACCTCGACGTGCCGATCGCGGGGGAGCGCTTCGAGCTGTCGGCCGACGAGCTCGAGAGCGCATCGATCCGCCTCAACGGCGCCGAGCTCCGGCTCGACCGCGACGAGGTCCCCGTGCTGACCGGCGCGCGCACCGACCCCGGCACGACGACGATCGCACCGTCGACGATCGTGTTCCTCGCGCTCCCGGACGCGCGCAACCCGAGCGCCTGACCGTCGTCCCGGTCAGTCGAAGAGGTGGTCGAGCGTCTCGCGCTCCTCGTCGGACAGCGTGATGTCGCGGGCCGCGACGTTCTCCTCGAGGTGCGCGACGGACGACGTGCCGGGGATCGGCAGCATGACGGGTGATCGCGCGAGCAGCCACGCGAGCGCGATCTGGTTCGTCGTCGCGCCGTGGCGCTCGGCCGCCGTCGTGAGCGGGACGCGCGCGCGGTCGAACCCGCCCGGCGCGAGCGGCGCCCACGGGATGAACGCGAGCTGCTCGCTCTCGCACCGGTCCACGATCCCGTCCGACGAACGGTCGTCGACGTTGTAGCGGTTCTGCACGCTGACGATCGGCGTCATCCGCAGCGCGCGCGTCAGCTGGTCGTCGTCGACGTTCGAGAGCCCGAGGTGACGGATCTTGCCCTCCTCCTTCAGCTCGACGAGCTGGCCGAGCGAGTCCTCGAACGGCACCGCGGGATCGGGGCGGTGCCATTGCAAGAGCGGGATCTGCTCGAGCCTCAGACGGGACAGGCTCCCGTCGACGGCGGCCTTCAGGTGCTGCGGACGACCGTCCGGCCGCCACTGGCCGGGCCCGTCGCGCACAAGGCCGGCCTTCGTCGCGATCACGACGTTCTCGGGATAGGGGTGGAGCGCCTCGGCGACGAGCCGCTCGCTCACGAACGGCCCGTACGAGTCGGCCGTGTCGATGAGCTCGACACCGAGGTCGACGGCCCGCCGCAGCACGCGGATGCAGTCGTCGCGGTCGCGGGGCTCGCCCCAGATGCCGGGCCCGGTGAGGCGCATCGCGCCGAAACCCACCCGGGAGACGTTCAGGTCGCCGCCGATGGCGAGGGAGTCGTTCATGCGTCCAGTGTCGCGTGCCGCGTCGAGGTCAGGACCTGATGAAGCGCCACGCGAGGATGAACGGGAGCCCCGCGAATGCTTCGCGTACGCCATCCGGGACTGCCGCGTACGCAGGGTTCGTGGTGATGGCGCTCTCCGGCACCGCGGCCTCACGGCATGCATCAACGACGAGCCCGGCGTCGCGCTCCTCCGTGACGTACTCGCTCACACCGTGCAGCAGGTTCGGCACGTGCCGGATGTCGAACGTCCCGGGCTCACCGGGAAACACCGCGGTGCCACCGAGCGCGACGACGATCGGATGCATGTCGGAGGTCACGACCCATCCACCTGGGCGCACGACGCGCGCGAACTCTCGGAGCACCGGCCCGAGCGCCGCGACGTGGGTGAGCGCGAGCGAGCACGTCAGGACGTCCACGGACGCGTCGTCGACGGGTAGCGCGTCGAGACGACCCGGCAGCAACTGCGAGGTCGGCAGCTTCGCGCGTGCGACGTCGAGCATCGCGTCGGTTGCGTCGACGCCCACGACGTCGTAGCCAAGGCTTGCGAGATGGGCGGCGTGGCGGCCGGTCCCGCACGCGGCGTCGAGCGCACGGCCTCGTGGCGCGCCGTCGAGCAGCGCGTGGACGATCGGCGTCTCCGCCTCGAGCGCGGGATTCGGACCGTCGTAACGGGGCGCCCACGCCGCGTAGCCCGACGCGACGTCGTGCTCGATCACCGGGATCTCGAGATTGTTCGGGAACTCGTCGAGATGTTCGACGACGCGACAGACGTCGTCGAGGCGCGGCCGCACCGCGCTCGGCTCGGTGAGACAGCGCCGCATCGCGGCGAGCCCGGACACCGCGACGAAGTACTGGGCCGCGATCATCGTGTCCCGGCGCGCGTTCATCGCCGAAGCGTAAGCACGCCAGGGCCCAGACGGCGCGTGAATATCGGCGCACGGCAGGGGCGGTCCCGCGGGACCGCGCCGCACCCTCAGCCCCGGTAGAGGAACGTCGCGACGCCGCCGACCGTGACCTCGTGCACGAGGTCGAACGTGGGGCCGAGGCTGTCGGTGAACTCCTTGATCTGGTTGTACCAGCGCGCGGGTACCTGGCGATGGGTGTGCCAGTCCTGCATGACGACGAGGGTGCGGTCCGCGAGGAAGTGCGGCGAGAGGACGCGGTACCAGGCCTCGTTCACGTCGAACGTCCGGCCGCAGTCGACGAACGCCATCTCGATCGGCCCGCCCTCCCACGTGAGCGGCGGCGCGCTGTCCCCGGCCGCACTCCCGGCGTCGGGCGTGCCGATGCGACGCGTCTGCACGTCGAGACGGTCGAGGTATGGCGTGGCGAACCGCTCGAACAGCGGACGGAAGCTCGCACCGTCGGCCGGCGCGTCGATGTCCGGCGGGAGATGCGCGTCCATCCACGAGCTGCGCCACACGAAGTCGTCGAACACCGCGACGCGCCGGCCGTCGAACTTCGGGTTCGTGCCGAGACCCTCGACGATCCGAGCGGTCGACGCGCCCAGCCACGGTCCGAGCTCGACCACCGCACCGTCACCCGCGTAGAAGCGACCGAGGTACACGTAGTAGCGCTTCTCCTCGTCGCCGATCATCGACGGGCTCTCGACGCGCTGCGGCGCGAGGTCCAGACGCAACCAGGGTGCGTCCCGTTCGAGCACGGAGCGCCGCAGCGGCTCGGAGCCCGTCCAGTCGACGATCTCGGGCCGGACGACGGGATCACGCCGCGCCGCGAGCTGGCGCCGACGACCGTCGACGTCGTAACGAAGCTGTTGCAGCAGCTGGCTCGCGCCGTTGAGCACGCGTTCGCTCGACACGACGCCGAGCGCAGCGCGCGAGCCCGTGCGCCACGCCGTCTTGGCGGCGTCCTTCACCCGGCGCTGCGGACTCGCCACCCCGTCCTCCGCGGATCGCTGGCCTGCGCGGAGTCCCATCGTTCCAGTCGTGCACCCCGATCGCCAGCGGTGGCGTCGTCGGTCGTGCCCGGGGCGTCAGTCGCCGTCGGCGGCGGCCTGCAGCGCGGCGACGTCGAGCTTCTTCATCGTGAACATCGCGCGCACGACGCGGGCGACCTTCGCGCGGTCGGGATCGTTCAGGACCTCGTTCATGACGGTGGGAACGATCTGCCAGGACAGCCCGTAGCGGTCCTTCAGCCAGCCGCACGGCCCCTCTTCGCCGCCGTCCGACAGCTTCGACCAGTAGTAGTCGACCTCGTCCTGGTCCTCGCACTCGACGACGAGGCTGATCGCCTCGTCGAAGGTGAACTCGGGCCCGCCGTTGAGCGCGGTGTAGCGCTGCCCGTCGAGCACGTAGTCGACGGTGAGGACCGAGCCCGCCGGTCGCGGTCCGGCCTCCGTGTAGTGCGTGACGTTCGTGATCCGCGAGTTCGGGAAGATCGAGACGTAGAACTCGGCCGCCTCGACGGCCTCGGTGTCGAACCACAGGTTCGGGATGATCGCGGGCATGGGTGCTCCTGTTCGTCGCCGCTTCGAACGTGTCCGGTTCCGACGATCGCACGCGCGCGAACTCATCGCGGCCACGCGGCCGGCCCGGGACGGATGACGGCCGTTCGTCGCCGTGCGATCCCGTGCGCGTGCGCGTGCTGGTGGTCGAGGACGAGCCGACCGCCGCGACCGGCGTGCAGCGGTGCCTGTCGGCCGACGGGCTCGACGTCGAGATCGTCGACGACGGCGCGGTCGCGCTCGCGCGCACCCGGGCCGACCCGTTCGACTTCATCGTGCTCGACTTCCTGCTGCCGTCGATGAACGGCTACCGGGTGTGCGAGGCGATCAGATCGGACGGGAACTGGACGCCGATCCTCATGCTCACCGCGAAGTCGGGCGAGTACGACGAGGCCGAGGGGCTCGAGCTCGGGGCGGACGACTTCCTGGTCAAGCCGTTCTCGGTGATCGTGCTCCAGGCCCGTGTCCGCGCGCTCCTGCGGCGGCCGCGCCACGGTCCCGGTGCGCTGGTGGCCGGCGACCTGCGTCTGGACACGCTGCGGCGCCGTTGCACGCGTGGCGATGTCGTCGTCGATCTGACCGCGCGTGAGACCGAGGTGCTCGCGCACCTGATCGAGCGGGCCGGTGAGACCGTCGGGAAGGCCGAGCTGCTCGACGCGGTGTGGGGGTCGGCGTTCCGCGGCGACCCGAACATCGTCGAGGTGTACGTCGCGCACCTCCGCCGGAAGCTCGACGAGCCGTTCGCGCGGCACAGCATCGAGACGGTCCGCGGCGCGGGGTACCGGCTCCGACCGGACGAACCGTGACCCGGCGCCGCCCCCGTTCGTTGCGGGCGCGCATCACGGCCGGCGCGTTGCTCGTCGTCGTCGCTGCGCTCTGCGCCGCCGCGTTCCTGCTCGTGCAGGTGCTCCAGCAACGGATGACCGCGCAGATCGACTCGTCGCTCGTCGCGAACGCCGACTTCGTCACCCGGGCGATCCGCAGCGGCGAGGCGCTGCCGCAACAGGGTCCGACCGACCTCTACGTGCAGTTCGTGACGCGTGACGGGCGCGTGCTCGGAGCCAGCAGCTCGGCCCGCGGGCTGCCCGCGCTGGCGACGGCGCGCGACGCGACGAGCGACCGCATCCGCTCGTTCCACTCACCGCGCGTCGGCGACCTGCGCGTCCTCGCGCGGCCATCACCGTCGGGCGGAGCGGTGACGCTCGTCGTCGCGCGCTCGTCGTCGAGCGTCGCCCGCGTGCGCTCGTCGATCGCGCGTGTGCTCGCCCTGATGCTCGCGGTCGGCGGCGTGCTGCTGGGCGTGCTGATCTGGGTGGTCGTCGGCCGCGCGCGGCGCCCTGTCGACGAGATGCGCCGGACCGTCGACGCGATCGGCGAGCACGACCTCGGTCGCCGCGTCGGCAAGCCGGGCACGGACGACGAGCTCGACCGGCTCGCCGAGGCGCGGAGTTCTACCCGCGGTGCCACGGCCGTCCCGTCCCGGTGATCGCGTTCCACGGGACGGCTGACCCGATCGTCACCTACGCCGGCGGCGGCCTGAACTCGGTACGGATCGCCGAGATCGACCTCTGGAAGGGCAACCCGCCGAAGAACCTCCCGGTCGACCGCGGCCTCGACGTGTCGATGGAGACGTGGGCGCTGCACAATCGCTGCGACCCGGACCCGACGGAGACGCGGATCGCCTCCGAGGTGCGGCTGCGAACGTGGCACGACTGCGCGGCCGCGACGGAGTTCTACATCGTCGACGGTGGTGGTCACTCGTGGCCCGGGAAGCCGGTGCCCGGGTTCGAGAAGCAGTTCGGCCACACGACGACGGAGATCGACGCGTCGACGCTGATCTTCCGGTTCCTGTTCGCGCAGCGGCTGCACCCGACCCACGCCGAGGACTGAGCGGAGGCCGCTCGCTGCGGCCGCGCCCGTGTGACCCGCGGCGCACGTGCGCCGCGCGCCGATGAGATCCGTCGCCGCGTGTCGTCGTCAGACCGTTCGAGCGCGTGAAATGCGCTCCGAGGACGGTCGGCGGCGTCGATAGGGTGGCGAGCTCATGCACGCGGTGGAAGCCCACGGGCTGGTGAAGCGATTCGGGAGCACGCAGGCGCTCTGCGGCGTCGACCTCGTGGTCGAGCGCGCCACCGTGCTCGGTGTCCTCGGGCCGAACGGTGCCGGGAAGACGACCGCGGTCCGGATCCTCACGACGCTGCTGAAGCCCGACGCGGGCAGCGCGTTCATCGACGGGATCGACGTCGTGCGCGAGCCGCGCCGCGCGCGTGCACGCATTGGTCTGACCGGTCAGTACGCGGCGGTGGACGAGCGGTTGACGGGCTTCGAGAACCTCGAGCACGTGGCGCGCCTGTTCCACGCGCGCGGACCGGAGGCGCGCCGGCGCGCGGGCGAGCTCATCGAGCGCTTCGACCTGGAGTTCGCGGCCAAGCGCGTCGTGCGGACGTACTCGGGCGGCATGCGCCGGCGTCTCGACATCGCGATGAGCCTCGTCGGCCGCCCGTCGGTGCTCTTCCTCGACGAGCCGACCACCGGTCTCGACCCACGGAGCCGCAACGCGATGTGGGACCTGATCGACGAGCTGGTGCGGAGTGGCATGACGACGCTGCTCACCACCCAGTACCTCGAGGAGGCCGATCGCCTCGCCGACCAGATCGCGGTCATCGACCACGGCACGGTGATCGAGCGGGGGACGTCGGCCGAGCTCAAGCGCCGCGTCGGCGGTGAGCAGATCGAGGTCGTCGTCGCGGACGCCGCGACCGTGCCGCAGACGATCGCGCGGCTGGCGCAGTTCGCGGTCGGGGACGCGCACGTCGACGGCGACGGACGGCACGTCTTCGTGCCCGTCCGCGACGTACGCGGCCTCGTCCCGCGCGTCGTGCGAACGCTCGACGACGCGGGGATCGACGTGCAGGACGTCGGCATCCGCCGCTCGACGCTCGACGACGTGTTCTTCGCGTTGACGGGCCACGCGGCCGAGGAGGAGCGCGACGAGGAACCCGACCACGAGCCCGTCGCGGCGGGAGGTGCGCGATGACCGCGACGACCGTTCCCGTCGACCGCGAGGTGCAGGAGCCGCCGCGGGGCGTCATCTGGGTGTTGCGCGACTCGTGGACCGAGGCGACGCGTCACCTGCGCGCCCTGCCGCGCAACCCGGACCTGGTCGGCTTCGTCGTGATTCAGCCGATCATGTTCGTCGTCCTGTTCGTGTACGTCTTCGGCGGGTCGGTCTCGGTGCCGGGGTACTCGAACTACAAGCAATTCGTCGTTCCCGGGATCTTCGCCCAGACCGTCCTGTTCGGGTCGACGTTCACGGGGATCGGCATCGCCGACGACCTGACCAAGGGCTTCGTCGACCGGCTGCGGTCGCTGCCGATGTACCAGTCCGCGGTGCTCATCGGCCGCACGATGAGCGACGTCGTCCGCAACCTGCTCGCGTTCGTCATCATGCTGGCCGTCGCGTTCGCGATCGGGTTCCGGTTCGAGGGCTCGTTGCTCGGCGGTGTGGCGGCGACCGCGCTGCTGTTCTTCTTCTCCTACGCGTTCAGCTGGATCCAGGCGCTCATCGGCCTGTCCGTGAAGTCCGTGGAGGCCGCGAACTCCGCGGGCTTCGTGTGGATGTTCCCGCTGACGTTCATCTCCTCGGCATTCGTGTCGCCGCAGAACATGCCGAGCTGGTTGCGCCCGATCGCCGAGCACAACCCGTTCACGATCGTGACCGACGCCAGCCGCGCGCTGTACAACGGCCGCCCGGCGGGCAACGACCCGTGGATCGCGCTCGCGTGGGCGGTCGGGATCACCGTCGTGTTCGCGGCGCTGTCGATCCGCAAGTTCCGGTCCTCGGCGAGCCGCTGACCGGCACGGTCGCGTCCCGGGTCGTACGGTGGCGGTCATGCACGGATCGGTCACCGTCCACATGTCCGTCCCGCCCGAGAACGTCTGGGACCTCGTCAGCGACGTGACGAAGATCGGCCGCTACAGCCCGGAGACGTTCGAGGCCGAGTGGCTCGACGGCGCGACCGGCCCCGCGGTCGGGGCGCGCTTTCGCGGCCACGTCAAGCGGAACCAGAAGTGGCCCGTCTACTGGACGACGTGCACGGTCGTCACGTGCGATCCTCCGCGCGAGTTCGCGTTCGGCGTCGGGCCGGGCGACAAGCCGCTCAACACGTGGCGGTACCGGATGCAGCCGGCCGGTGACGGCACGGACGTGACGGAGTCGTTCGAGCTGCGCGACGTGTGGCCGATGCGCATCTACTGGGCGCTGCTCGGTTGGGCACGCGGCCGGACGAACCGCAACGGCATGCGCACGACCCTCGAACGGATCAAGGCCGAGGTGGAGTCGCCCGCCGCCGCGCCGTAAGAATCGTCGCCCACGACGGGGCAACGAGGAGGACGTGCATGTCGGTCACCGACGAGCTGCTCGAGAACAACAAGCGGTTCGCCGAGTCGTTCTCGGTCCGTGCCGGCGCGCCCAAGGGGCCGCGCGTCGCGGTCGTCGCGTGCATGGACGCGCGACTCGACCCGGCACGCGCGCTGGGCCTGGAGTCCGGTGACGCGCACGTGATCCGCAACGCGGGCGGCGTGATCACCGAGGACGTGGTCCGGTCGCTCGTCGTGTCCCAGCGCCTGCTCGGGACGGAGGAGATCGTGCTCGTCCACCACACCGACTGCGGGATGCTGCGGTTCCGCGACGACCCGGTGAAGGACGAGATCGAGTCCGAGACCGGTCTGCGCCCACCGTTCGCGCTCGAGGCGTTCACGGACGTCGACGGCGACGTGCGCCAGTCGATCGCCCGCATCCGCGCCAACCCGTTCATCCCCGAACGTGACGCGGTGCGCGGGTTCGTGTACGACGTCGAGACCGGACGCTTGCGCGAGGTGCGCTGACTCCCTTGTGCGGCCGCGCGGGCCCTGCTGTACTGCCCCGACGGACCGGAGGGCCGGCTCATGCCCGTTGCGCAACGTCTGACCACGGCCGCGGCGGGCCTGCTCCTCATGGCGGTCACGGCGCTGGCGCCGGGCATCGCGGCGTCACCGGGCGCGGCCGCCGCGCCGGCAGCTGCCGCGGGCGGGGCTCCGCCCACGCACGGGACGCCGGTCGTCGCCACGCCGACCGCCCCCACGGCGCAACCGGGTCCGCGCACGCCGACCCAACGCGCGGCCATGGCGCACGCCTTGCCCAAGGACCCGGTCGCGTACGCCGCGCAGAAGGCGAACGCGGACGCCCGCGCGCACGTGCTCGCGCCGTCGAGCGGGTCGACCGCGTCGAGCGGGAGCAGCGCGTCCGTCCTGCAGAGCTGGCAGGGCATCAACGACGTCGACTACTCGCCGTCGGACTCGACGAGCTCGGTCGGGTCCACGCGCTTCATCGAGTTCGTCAACAGCGACTTCGCGATCTACGACCGCAGCTCCAGCACACCGGTGTCGACCGGGACGCTCAACTCCCTGTCGGGTGCACCGACGTCGAGCTCGGTGTTCGACCCGCAGATCATGTGGGACCCGGCATCGCAGCGCTTCTACTACGTGATGGTCGAGGCGGTCAGCGCGACGCAGAACAACCTGCGCATCGGGTACAGCCTCACGTCGACGCCGAGCAGCGCGGCGGACTGGTGTCGACTCACGTACAGCTACGGCAGCAACTTCCCGGACTACCCGAAGCTCGGCGACTCGGCCGACCTCGTCGTCGTCGGCACGAACGTCTTCACGCCGCGCAACACCACACGGGGCGACCTCATCGCGTGGTTCAAGCCGCCGAGCGGGAGCACGTGCACCGCCCTGAACGGCTCGGCCGACACCGGGATCGTCAACGCGGACGGCAGCGAGGCGTGGACCCCGGTGCCCGCGAACGACGTCGAGGGCGCGGCGACCGACGACGTGCTCGCGATCCCGAGCGGCGGCGGCGCGTACCTGTCGCTCTTCGGCGTGACCGACAACGGCAGCACGATCAGCTTCTCCTCCGCGCGCACGCTGACCGTCCCGTCGTACTCGGTGCCGGCCGACGTCCCGCAACCGTCGCCCGCCACCTACCCGCTCGACGCCCTCGACGGGCGCGTCACGCAGGCGGTCGAGGCGGTCGACCCGTCACAGTCGAACCAGCTCGCGGTGTGGACGCAGCACACGGTGTTCGGCGGCGCGGGTGCGGAGGTGCGCTGGTACGAGATCAACCCGACGCCCGCGACCCCGACGGTGTTCCAGTCCGGAGTCGAGACGAGCAGCAGCCTGTTCCTCTTCAACGCCGCGATCTCGCCCGACCGCCGCGTCAACGGCACGGCCAGGCAGTACGGCAACGCGATGGCGCTCGGGTTCAACACGGGGTCGTCGACCCAGGCCGTCGACGACCGGGTCGTGACCAAGGTCGGGACGGGCACCATGTCGGGGATCGTCGTCGTGAACAGCTCCACCGGCCCGCTGTCGGACGGTGGGTGCAACACCTCCGAGCATCCCGGCGTCTGCCGATGGGGCGACTACTCCGGCGCGAGCCCGGATCCGTCGTCGGACACCAGCCAGTCGCAAGGCGTCGTCTGGTTCACGAACGCCTACAGCGTCCCGCACACGGGCGCGTTCAGCGACTACCGCACGTGGAACTGGACGGTCCGGCCCGCACCGAAGTAGTCGGGACTTCTACGACGCGGGTTGGAACGCCTGCACGGTGTGGCTCGTGCCGACGACGAGCAGGTTGCCCGACACCGTCGGCGACATGAAGTGACGCGCCTGCCCGATCGTGAGCTGCTGCTGGATCGCGCCGGTCTTCGCGTCGAACGCGTAGAGCACGCCCTGGTCGACGAGCATCGTCCACACCGTGCTCCCCGCGACGATCGGTGAGCCCGTCGTCTTCACCGAAGACCGCCACAGGACGTGCATGCTCGGGCCGGGATCGATCGAGACCGCGACCGTCCCGGTGAGGCACGCGACGTACACGACGCCGTTGCTGTACGCGTTCCCGCCCGACGCGTTGCACCCGATCGACAGCGACGCGAGCTGGCCGCCGATCCCGCCCGGGTTCGCCTGGCTCAGCAGATACGCGTCGCCGCTCTTGCCGACCTGGAACACGTACCCGCCGGGCAGCAGCAACGGTCCGGTCGAACCGAGCTCCTGCCCGTTCTGGTTGAGCGTGGCCC
Organism: Acidimicrobiia bacterium; assembly: GCA_035651955.1. Taxonomy (NCBI): domain Bacteria; kingdom Bacillati; phylum Actinomycetota; class Acidimicrobiia; species Acidimicrobiia bacterium. The sequence continues at coordinate 74,442 of DASRES010000016.1, read as the reverse complement.
AGTTGCTCGGCGCGAAGTACCCCAGCAACTGGAGGTCGGGCGACAGCTCGAGGACCGACGTCGTGTAGTCGTACGTCATCGTCGACGTGCCGTCGCCGGTCGACACCCAGATGTTGCCGTTGCTGTCGACAGCCGGACCCGACGGACCCCAGATCGACCCGCGGTTGATGCTCGGCACGGTGTAGACGAGCGGGTCGGTGCCGTCGGTCCTCACGCTCACGACCTTGCCGTGATACGTGCCGCAGTCGGCGCCGCCGTACTCCCAGTAGACGCGACCGTTCGCCAGCGCGAGCGCGGGACGCTGATGGTCGAGGACCGGGTCGACGCCCGGCGGGTCACCCGACACACGGACGCGCACCGCGCCCGTCTCCGTGTCGAGACCGACGAGCTCGTGGAACGCGGCCGGCTTCGTGCCGGACTCGTCCGTCACGACGTAGATCGTGTTCGTCGACGGGTCGATGACCGGTGTGCCGGTGATGCCGAGCGGATCGATGTCGAGCGGACACGGCACCGACGCGGCCGAGACCGGCGGTCCGAGCTCGACGCGCCAGTCGACCGCGCCCGTCTGCAGGTCCAGCGCGTAGACGCTGTTGTTCTCGGTCGCGACGTAGACGCGGTTGTTGTACACGAGCGGCTGCGCGTACACCCAGCCGTCGATCCATCCCGACGTCCACTTGTTCGCGACGGGTGGTGTCGGTCCCGACGACACGGACCCCTCGCGCGTGTTGTCGACGTGGTACGTCGTCCACGGTGCGGTGCACGCGGCGGCGACGAGCGCGACGGCGGCGACGCACGCGAGCCGGGTGAGGGCGCGCGCGTGCCGGGTGGTTCCCCTCGGTGCTCCCCGGACCATGTGTATGACTCCCTCGGGCCGAGCCGTCTCGCGCTCCGCGCCCGGCTCGGCTCCGTCCGTACTTGGCGCCCATCGTGCCCCACCGTGGTCGTCCGTACACGGACCATGGTCGGCGGGGGGTTGCGTAACCTCCACCGCATGCCGCTGGGCTGTGAATTCCTGGATCGGCTGACCGTCGAGCACTTCGACGACGGCGACGGCGTCCGGGGCGTCGAGCTGCAGATGACCGACGATCTGCGCGGGCCGTCGGGTGCGATGCACGGCGGGCTCGTCGCAACGCTCGTCGACACGGCCGGGGCGAGCTGCCTCGCGGCTGCGAACGGGTGGGGCCCGGTCGCGACGTCGACGATGTCGGTGCAGTACCTGGCCGCCGCGCGCGTCGGGCCGATCCGTGCGGTCGGTCGCCCGCTGCGCGTCTCGGACACGACCGGGGTCGCGGAGGTCCAGGTCGTCGACGTCGGTCAGGACGAGCGTCTCGTCGCCGTCGCCCACGTGAGCGTCCGTTACCTCCCCGGCGAGGCGTTCGTCTCGCGGCGCGAGTAGCCGGTCAGCGGCTCGGGGGGCCGCTCGCGATCGCTACGTCGGCGAGCACGATCGTCACGAGCACACCGATCGGGACCGCGAGCGACCACATCGCCCAGCGCGTCTTGAGGAACGCGCCGAGGATCGCGCCACCCGCGTACGCGACGAAGATCCCGGCCAGCAGGGCGATGCGGACGAGCGACGGCTCGTTGTGCCACGGCAGCGTGGTCTCACCGCGCTTCTGGTCGCGCCGCCAGTACAGGAACCGCACGCTCTCCTCCGCGGCCCGGGTGAGGACGCCCGACATGTACGTCGTGCGTGCGGTCTGGCCACGCACCCGGCGCAACGCAGCCGTCTGGAACCCCATCGCGAGCGAGGGCAGGACGACCACCCCGTCGAGCACCCAGTGCGAGCCCGCGCGGACCGCGCCATCGCGATACAGCGACGACGCCCACACCATGTACGGGACGAGCAACAGGATCTCCACGGCGAGCGTGATCGCGAGCGTGCGCCGCACCTGGTGGCGTGCGGTCTCCTCGGCGATGACGATGCCGCCGGCCACCCCGAGCACGAACGCGAGGATCGGGATCGCGCGCACGAACGACGCGTCGACGCCACGAGTACCGAGCTGCACGCCTGTGGCGATCGTGTTGCCCGTCATCGGCGCGACCTCGACGTGGAACAGCGCCTCGAAGCTGACCGCGACCACGAAACCGGCCGCGGCCGCCAGGGCCCAGACGGCGATCTCCCGCTCTGCGAGCACCCGCCGTTCCTCGGCGCGGCGTTGCTCGCGCCGGGCGTGGACACGCGCCGACGCCGTGCTCATACGGGAACGACCGTCGCCATCACGAGTCCCGATCCTGCCTGCTCCCCGGCTCGTGACCGAGGATCCTCTCGGCAGCCTTGCCGGCTCGGCTCACGCGCGATCTGTGACCACCCACCGGGCGCCGCAAACGCGATGCGCCGGGATTTGTCGTGCCACGATGCTTCTCGCAACCGCGACGGGATCCGGTGGGTACCAACGCGGCGTGCAGGCGCTCGACACCGCACCCGGCGCAGCGGTCGCACCGCGCCCGCGACCGTGGTCGAGCCGCCATCCCGGAGACGGTCTCCGTGCGGCGCTGGCGGCGGTCGTCTTCATCGCGGCGGCATTCGTCGCGCGCACGGGCGATCCCGGGGCGGTGCAGCGATGGGCGTTCCGGGTCGTCAACGGGCTGCCGTCCGGCGCGGCTGCGCCGTTCGTCGGCGTCATGCAGCTCGGCGCACTCGGCGCGTTGCCGTTCCTTGCGCTGGTCTGCGTGCTCTCGCGCCGGCTCCGGCTCGCTGTCCTCGTCGCGGTCGGCGGCTTCGTGGCGTGGGTGGCGGCGAAGGTCCTCCAGGCCGTCGTGGCCGAGCCGGCGCCGGACGTCCGCGTCTCGCATGCCGTGCTGCACGGCGTCCGCGCCCCGGGATTCTCGTTCCCGTCGACGCACGTCGCCGTCGCCGCCGCGCTCGCGACCGTCGCCGCGCCGTATCTCGGACGATCCGGGCGCCGGTTCGCGTGGCTGCTCGTCGTCGCGATCGCCGTCGCCCGCGTCTACGTCGGTGCGCACCTCCCGATCGACGTCGTCGGCGGTGCCGCGGTCGGCTGGTGCGTCGGGTCGCTGCTGCACGTCACCGTCGGCGCGCCGCGTGGCGTCCCGACGCCCGCGTTCGTCGCCGAGCAACTCGAGCGCCTCGGCCTCGAGCCCTGCGTGCTCGAGCCGATGCCGCACGACCATGACGGCGCGCCGACGTACCGCGCGACGTCCGCCCACGGCGCGCGCCTGTTCGTGAAGGTCGTCGGCCGCGACCAGCGCGAGGTCGACTGGCTGTACCGGTCGTGGCGGATCGTCGTGTACCGCGACCTGGGTGACGCTCCGGCGCTGGTGTCGCCCCAGCACCGCGTCGAGCACGAGGCGCTGATGCTCACCCTCGCGCACACGGCGGGGGTGCGCGTGCCGCGCGTGTTCACCGCATCGCCCATCGACGAGGGGGAGGCCGTGCTCGCGCGGTCGTGGGTCGCGGGCCGCAGCCTCGCCGAGCTCGAGACGGTCGACGCCACGACGTTGCGGCGGTGCTGGGAGGCGGTCGCCGCGCTGCATCGGGCCGGGATCGCGCACGGCGCGCTCGACGCCGACGCGATCGTCGTCGAGCCGTCGGGCCGGCCCGTGCTCGTCGGGTTCGCGGCGGCCGGCGCGCACGCGACACGCGAGCGCCTCGCGCGCGACGTCGCCGAGCTGTGCACGTCGACCGCACTGCTCGTCGGCGCGGAGCGCGCCGTGCACGAAGCGGTCGCGGTGCTCGGTCGCGACGCGGTCGTCGCCGCGTTGCCGAGCTGCCAGCCGCTGACGCTCACGACGCGCACGCGACACGCGCTCCGGAGCCGGGCCGAGGTGCTCGACGAGGTGCGTGCGACGATCGCGGGCCTGACCGGCGGGCGCGCCACGCCGGTCCAACGGCCGCTGCGTGTCGCGGTGCGCAACGTCGTGCCGTTGCTCGCCGTCGGGTTCGCGGTGTACGCGCTCCTCGGCCAGGTCGGCGACGCGCACCGCACGCTGAACGCGGCGTCGCATGCCGACGTGGCATGGCTGTTCGGCGCGCTCGCCGTCTACGCGCTGAGCTTCCTCGCCGCGGGCCTCGCGCTGCAGGGCGCGACGAGCCGCCCGATCGCGTGGCGGCGCACCTCGCTCGTGCAGCTCGCGGTCGCGTTCACGAACCAGCTCGCGCCCTCCGGTCTGGGCGGTCTCGCCACCAACATCCGCTACCTCGAGGGCGAGGGCGCGTCGCGTCCCGCGGCGCTCACCGCGGTGGGGCTCAACACCGTCGCGGGGTTCCTCGTGCACGTCGCGTTCGTCGCCGCGATCGTGCCGATCGTCGGGATCGCGGGCGGTCTGCACGCGCCCCGGCCGCCGCATCTCCCGCACTACTCGGCCATCCCGTTCGCGGTGCTCGTCGTGGTCCTCGGGGCCGGATGCTGGTTCTGGCGTCACCGTCTGCACCGGCTCCTCGCGGCGGCGCGCGAGTCGTGGGACGCGATCGTCGACGTCGCGCGGCGTCCGCGGCGCGCATTCGCGCTGTTCGGGGGGTCGGCTGGTGTGACGGCGACGCAGGCGCTCGCGCTCGTGCTCGCGCTGCACGCGTTCGGGAACACGCTGCCCGTCCTCGACGTGATCGCCGTCTTCCTCGTCGGCGCCGTCGTCGCCGCGGCCGCGCCCACGCCGGGCGGGCTGGGTGCGTTCGAGGCCGCGCTCGTCGCCGGGCTCACCCAGCTGGGCGCGCCGGTCGGCCCGTCCGTGGCGGGTGTGCTGGCCTCCCGGCTGATCACGTTCTGGCTCCCGATCGTCCCGGGCGCGTTCGCGTTCCACGCCCTCCGCCGACGGGCGATCCTGTGACGGTGTCGGGATGTCGCGGCACGGGTACGCCGACGGGACGATGATGCGGCACTGACTCCCGGAATCCGGGACCGAGTGCCGCATCTTCGGGGTTCGAGATGAGCTGGTTCCACGCCGACGGCTACTGGCTCAGCCGGTTCGTGTTCGTCCGGGCGCTCGCGGTCGTCTACGCGATCGCGTTCCTCGTCGCCCGCAACCAGTTCCGGCCGCTGCTGGGGGAGCACGGGATCCTGCCGATCCCACGCTTCGTCGCGTCCGTGCCGTTCACGCGCGCGCCGAGCGTCTTCCACGTCCACTACTCCGATCGCTTCTTCGAGGCGCTCACGTGGACGGGCTTCGTCGTCGCGCTCGCGTCCGTCGCCGGTGTCCCGGAGGGCGCGCCGCTCTGGGGATCGATGCTGACGTGGGCGTTCCTGTGGGCTGCGTACCTCTCGATCGTGAACGTCGGCCAGACCTGGTACGGGTTCGGGTGGGAGTCGCTCCTGCTCGAGACGGGCTTCCTCGCGATCTTCCTCGGCCCGTCGCGCGTCGCACCGCCCGTCCTCGTGCTGTGGTTGCTGCGCTGGTTGCTCTTCCGCGTCGAGTTCGGCGCGGGACTGATCAAGATCCGCGGTGACCGCTGCTGGCGCGACCTGACGTGCCTGAGGTACCACCACGAGACGCAGCCGATGCCGAACCCGTTGAGCTGGTGGTTCCACCGGCTGCCGATGCCGCTGCACAAGGCCGAGGTCCTCGCGAACCACTTCACGCAACTCGTCGTGCCGGTGCTGCTCTTCGCTCCCCAGCCCGTCGCGGGGTTCGCGGCGCTCGTGATGATCGTCACGCAGTGCTGGCTCGTCCTCAGCGGCAACTTCGCGTGGCTCAACGTGCTGACCATCACGCTCGCGATCCCGGTCCTCGGCGACGGCCTGCTGTACCACGCGCTGCCGTTCACCGCACCGCTGCACATGGGGTCGCCTGCGTGGTGGGAGGCCGTCGTGATCGCGGTGACGGTGCTCGTGCTCGCGTTGAGCTACCGGCCCGCGCGGAACCTCGTGTCGCGCCGACAGCTGATGAACGCGTCGTTCGACCAGCTCCACCTCGTGAACACGTACGGCGCGTTCGGCGGCATCACGCGCGTCCGCCGGGAGGTCGTGGTCGAGGGGACGACCGACGCGGTGATCACCGACGCGACGACGTGGCGGGAGTACGGGTTCAAGGGGAAGCCGGGTGACCTGCGCCGGCGGCCGCCGCAGGTCGCGCCGTACCACCTGCGCCTCGACTGGATGATGTGGTTCGCGGGCATCTCGCCCGCGTACGCGCGCGGCTGGTTCGGCGGGTTCGTCGAGCGGCTGCTGCGCAACGACCGCGACACGTTGAAGCTGCTGCGCACGAACCCGTTCCCCGACACGCCACCGGTGTTCGTGCGCGCACACCTCTACGACTACCGGTTCACGACGCGCCGCGAGCGCCGGCAGACGAAGCGTTGGTGGGACCGGACGCTCGTCGGCGAATTCCTCCGGCCCGTCCGCATCGAGCCGGACGCGTCGGTGCGAGGATGACGTGATGGTCGGCGAAGTGGTGGGCGCAACGGGCGCGCTCGGCATCGGGCTCGTCGCGTCGGCGGTCGGGTTCGGGTTCCGGCACGGTCTCGACTGGGACCACCTCGCCGCGATCACCGACATCACGGGCGCGCAACCGGCACCGCGGCGCTCGATGTTGCTCGCGACGGCGTACGCGATCGGTCACGGCGTGGTCGTGCTCGCGATCGGGCTCGCCGTGATCGCGCTGTCGGAGCACTTTCCGTCCGGCATCGACGACGTGATGGCACGCGTCGTCGGTGCGACGCTCGTCGCGCTCGGCCTCTACGTCCTGGTGCAGCTCCCGAAGCAGGGGCGCGCGTTCCGGATGCGCAGCCGCTGGATGCTGGTGTTCGCGTTCGCGCGGCGGGCCCTGCGCCGGAAGCCGCGCGGGTCGTGCGTCGTCGTCATCGAGCACGACCACGCGCACCAACATGACGCGCGCCACCCGCACACGCACGCCGCGCCGACGGGCGACACACGGGCGGGGCAGAGCGTGGTGACGCAGAGCCACCGGCACGTGCACCACCACGTCGTCGAGGTGGAGGAGGACCCGTTCGCCACGTACGGCTTCGGGACCGCGCTGACGGTCGGGATGCTGCACGGCGTCGGCGCGGAGACCCCGACCCAGGTGGTGCTGTTCGCCACCGCGGCGGGTGTGAGCGGGAAGGGTGGTGGCGTGCTGTTGCTCGCCGCGTTCCTCGTCGGGCTGTTCGCAGCCAACACCGCCGTCGCGCTCGCCACGACGTTCGGGTTCGCGACCGCGTCGCGCGGCTCGCGTGCCTACCTCGTCGTCTCCGCGCTCACCGGCGTCGGCAGCCTCGTCGTCGGTGCGATGTTCCTCGCGGGCGCGTCGAGCGTCCTCCCGACGCTCGCGTGATCACGCGGACGTTCAGGCGAGCGCGTCGTAGCACGCGTTGACGAGCGTGTAGCTGCGCTGGTCGCCGGCCAGGCCCAGCTCCATCCGGTTCATCACGTACCCGAACGCGAGCTGCGCGTCGGGATCCGCCCACCCGGCCGAGCCGCCCGCACCGAAGTGCCCGAACGAGCGCGGCCCACCGAGCTGGATGAGGCTCGACGGCAGGATGAACCCGAGCCCGAACTGCAGGTCGAGGTCCATGAGGACGATGTTCGGACCGCTCGTGCGCTGCGTCGTCGCGTCGCGGAGCTGCGCGTCGGTCAGCAGGCGCACGCCGTCGACGTCGCCGATGCACGCCGCGTACATGCGCGCGACGGAACGCGCGTCCGCGATCCCGGCGGCGGCAGGGACCTCGGCGGCGTGCATCGCGCGCGTGTTGAAGATGCCGTCACCCGAGAACGAGCCTCCGGCGCTCAACGCCTTGACCGTCATCGAGTCGGGTCCGAGCACGTCTGCCATCGAGGAGCGCGCCTCCTCGCCGGGCGAGGTAGATGCCTCGCCGAGGATCCCGCCGTAGAGGCGGGCGACCCGTGCCTCGTGCTGCTCGGGCAGGCCGATCCAGAAGTCGAGCCCGAGCGGGCGCGCGACCTCGTCGCGGAAGTACGTGCCGATCGTCCGGCCCGTCACGCGCCGCACCACCTCGCCGACGAGGTACCCGAACGTGACCGCGTGGTACCCGTGTGCGGTCCCGGGCTCCCACGCGGGTGCCTGGTCCTCGAGCGCGTGGATCATCGGCTCCCACGCGAGCGCCTCGTCGAGCGTCAGCGGTGCGTCGACCCACGCCAGGCCGGCCTGGTGCGACAGGAGCTGCTCGACGGTGATCCCCGTCTTCCCGGCCGTGCCGAAGTCGGGCCAGTACTCGACGACGGGCGCGGTCACGTCCAGGCGATTCTCCTGCGCCAGCTTGTTCGCGCAGACGGCCGCGGCGCCCTTCGTCGTCGAGAAGACGACGACCATCGTGTCGCGCTCCCAGGGCGCGTGCGTGCGGACGTTCGTCTCGCCGCCCCACAGGTCCACGACCGGTCTGCCGCGGTGGTACGCGCAGAACGCCGCGCCGATCTCGCGACCCGCCTCGAAGTTCTTCGCGAACGCGTCGCGCACCTGCTCGAAGCCCGGTTCCGTGAAGCCGTCGATCGGCATCAGCTCGCTCCTTCCTGACGGTCGCACGCGCGGACTGCGTCCTCGACGACGGTTCCTGCGAAGAACTTGGGGTTGGCCGCGCTCCAGAGCGCGGCCGGGTTCCGGAACACGAAGTCCGCGAAGTCGTCCTCGGTGAGATGGCCGTCGACGACGAGCTCGTACGCCTCGGGAAGGACGTCGCGCGTGTCGGGGACGTCCCAGTGGCCGATGTCCGACGCGAACACGGCGCGCAGGCGCGCCCCGAGCGGGTGCAGCGACCGCGCGAACGCGAGCGCGTTCAGCGGGTCGTCGGCCTCGCACCCGAAGAAGAACTGGTGCGCGAAGACGTCGACGACGTCCTCGGGTCGCTCGATCCCGCTCTGTGCGAACTCGTCGATCACGGCCGGATCCTCGCCCGGCTCGGACAGCATCGTGAGCGCCTCGTCCATCCGGTCGCGTCGCGCGCGCACGTCGTCGCCGGCGAACTCGTCGACGAGCGCGTCGAGCCGTGCCCGGTCGAGGCGGGCGGGGTCGTAGTGGGAGATCGCGTCCCGGTTGCGCTTCGACCAGTGTCCCAGGAAGTCGGCGAGCAGGCTGCACGCCCACGCGACCCCGCCCTCCTGGAACGCGAACCGCAACCGCGGGAATCGACGGGGAACGCCGCCGAAGAGCAGCGACCGCGCGGTGCCCTCGCCGGCTGCGGCGAAGTTCCCGATGTGGTTGTACATGTAGTTGGTCGTCGACGCGCGCGTCCCCCATCCCTGTCCGCTCGCGTGGAACGTCGCCGCGACGCCGAGCCGATCGCACGCCTCCCACACCGGCGTGTAGTCGTACGCCGAGTCGTGGCCGAGCGTGTCGATCCACCGCGCGGCAGGGTGGTCGACTCCGGGCACGGGTCGGGGGATGGCGCCCGAGAGCATCACCGCCTTCAACCCGAGCTCGCCGACGGCGTACTCCAGCTCGTCGACGGCCTCCTCCGGTGTGAACGTCGGGATGCACGCGACCGGGGCGAGCCGGTCCGCGTACGGTCCGTACGCCTGCGCGTAGTACGTGTTGCAGGCGCGCGCCATCGCACGACGCAGCTCGTCACCGGGGTACGCCGTCACGGTGAGCCCGTACGTCGGGTAGAGCACCGCGAAGTCGATCCCGATCTCGTCGAGTCGGCGATACAGGAGCGCGGGGAGCATCGCGGTCGCGCGGTCGAGCGTGTTCGCCGACGGGAGGCCCCACCACGGGCTGCGCGTCCGCCCGATCGCGCGGCGCGCGTCGCCGGGTGGCACCTGGCGCAGCAACGAGCTCGCGTGCACCATCCGGTCGACCTCACGCGCGACGGTCTCACCGGCGAGCTCGACCACGTTGTCCCGGATCACGGGGAGGAACTCGACGAGGTGCCCGTCCGAGTCGATGACGGGATGGTCCAGACGGGCGCGGACACCGCGCGTCTGCGCCGACGGCACGAACCGGTCGCTCACGTGTCGTTCCCGAGGCGGCCGGCGACGTCGTCGACGACGTCCTGCGCGGTCGACACGACGTCGGACCGAATTGCCGCGAGCTGTGCCGCCACCGTGCCGAGGTCCTCCACGGGGAGCGCGAGCCGCGGCCTCCTGGCGGTCATGCGGCGCAGCCGCTCGGCGGCGAACCGGACGTCCGCGTAACGACCCGGGTCGAGCGTCGTCGTGATGCGAACCAGCGCGCCGCGCCAGCGGTCGCGGTCCGGCGCCGGAGCGATCTCGACGACGTCGCGCGGCGCGTCCGAGGCGCGCGCGAACACGTCGTCGACCTGTGTCCGTACCTGCTCGTCCGTCATCAGCGCGCCGTCGAGGAGCAGCTCCACTCCGGCGTGCGCGCAGGCGCGCGCCGGTCCGCGCGGCACGCCGGACGCGAGCAGCGCGTCGCGCAGGGCGTAGCAGCGCGCGGTGAACCACGGGTGTGCGTGGAACACCTCGTCACACGCGCGGTGGTGCGCGATGCCCGCACCGACGGCGCCGCCGGCCGCCGTCAACCGCACCCCGGCCATCGCCGCGAAGTCCGGCAACGCCGCACCGAGCGCGAACTCCGGCTGCGATCGTCCGCGCGGCGCGGCCAGCGCGAGGTGGCCCACGAAGTTCATCGGCGGGGAGCGTACCGGCCCACGATTGAGCCGGGCCCGTGGCGGGGATGCAAGAACTCGACCGCAACGGAGACGTAGCGCAGGCGTGGCCGGAGGCCGGGACGCCGGAGCGGAGTCGACCAAGAGGGACGGAGAGGGCCATGGCGAACGACGTCATCGACGCGATCCTCGAGGATCACGCGCAGATCAAGCAGATGATGACGAGCGTCGAGACGGCGACGACCAGTGACGCGAAGGAGGACGCGTTCCACGCGCTGGTCCGCAAGCTCGCGATCCACGAGACGGCCGAGGAAGAGGTCGTGCACCCGCTGCTGCGCCGAACCGAGGACGGCCGGCCGGTCACGGACGAGCTGCTCGAGGAGGAGGACCAGGGCAAGAAGGCCCTCGCCGAGCTCGAGAGCATGGACGTGAACGACAGCGCGTTCGGGGTGAAGTTCGACCAGCTGCGCCGGGACGTGCTGCACCATGCCGAGGACGAGGAACAGCGGGAGCACCCGCGCCTGAAGGCCACCGTCGACGAGAACCGGCTCCGCGACCTGACGAAGGTGTTCCGCGCCGCCGAGCAGACCGCGCCGACGCACTCGCACAAGATGGCACCGGAGTCCGCGACCGGGAACATGGTCGCCGGGCCGTTCGTCGCCATCGCCGACCGCGCGCGCGACGCCATCCGCTCCGCGATGGACCACTGAGTCGCGATGGCACGGGTCGCAGTCATCACCGGAGCCAGCGCGGGCGTCGGACGGGCCTGCGTCCGCGCGTTCGCAGACGCGGGGTACGACGTCGGCCTGCTCGCCCGGGGTGCCGGCGGGCTCGACGCCGCGGCAAAGGACGTCGAGAGCGCAGGTCGGCGTGCGTGCGCGGTCCCGACCGACGTCGCGGAGTACGACCAGGTCGTCGCGGCGGCGCAGCAGGTCGAGCGCGAGCTCGGCCCGATCGACGTGTGGGTCAACGACGCGTTCAGCTCGGTGTTCGCGAAGTTCACGGACATCGACCCGTCGGAGTTCCGTCGCACGACCGCGGTGACGTACTTCGGCCAGGTGCACGGCACGCGAGTCGCGCTCGACCACATGCTCCCGCGCGATCGTGGCGTGATCGTCCAGGTCGGCTCGGCGCTCGCGTACCGCGGCATCCCGCTCCAGTCCGCGTATTGCGGCGCCAAGCACGCGATCAAGGGCTTCACGGAGGCCCTCCGGACCGAGCTGATGCACGAGGGCACCAACGTGAAGATCACGATGGTGCAGCTACCCGGCTTGAACACGCCGCAGTTCAGCTGGGTGCTGTCGCGCCTGCCCAACCATCCGCAGCCCGTCCCGCCGATCTTCCAGCCCGAGGTCGCCGCCCGTGGCGTGCTGTACGCGGCCGAGCACCCGAACCGGCGCGAGTACTACGTCGGCGGCAGCACGGCCGCGACGATCGCGGGCAACGCGATCATCCCCGGGCTGCTCGACCGCTACCTCGCGCGCACCGGGTTCAAGAGCCAGCAGACCAAGGAGCCGAAGAGCCCGGGTCGCCCCGCGAACCTGTGGAACCCGGCCGACGAGACCGAGGACTACGGCGCGCACGGCGAGTTCGATGCGACGGCGAAGGACCGCAGCTACCAGTGGTGGTACACGAGCCACCGGCGCGGGCTCCTGGCCGGTGCGGCGGCCGCGCTCGCGGGAGCCGTCGCCGTCGCGGTGACGCGCGGGAGATGACGCCTACCAGCGGTCCCAGTGCACGACGTCGTCGAGCGGACGGCGTGACGCGGGTCGGAACTGGTCGCCGACGGTGTGGGCGACGGGCACCAACGCGACCTGCGTGACGTCGTCGAAGGGGATCCCGAGCACGACTGCGGCCTCGCGCTCCAGCTCGAGGTGCGCGGTCGTCCACGAGGTACCGAGCCCGCGCGAGCGGGCCGCGAGCATGAAGCTCCAGACTGCCGGGAGGATCGACCCGAACGCCGTCGCCTGATCCGCGACCGGCGCGCCGTCGAACCGGCCGTCGAGGCACGGCACGACGAGCGCGGGCACCTCGTGGATGTGCTCGTACAGGTAGCCCGAGGACGCGAGGACGCGCCGGCGCGTCGCCCGTTCCGCGTCGTCGAGCGTCCGGACGCGCTTGCGCGTGCCGCGCGTGCGCGTGGCATATGCGACCGCCGCGCGCCGGTACACGTCGGCGAGCGCGGCGCGCGTCGCGTCGTCGGTGACGACGACGAAGTGCCAGCTCTGGTCGTTCCCGCCGGTCGGGGCCTGGAGCGCGAGTGCCAGGCAATCACGGAGCAGCGCAGCGTCGACGGGACGGGTGAGGTCGAGCCGGCGCCGGACGGCTCGCGTCGTGGTCAGCAGCTCGTCGACGTCCTCGAGACGCACGAGGCCCGACCGTATCCGGTCACAGTGCCCTGTACGCTGCTGGGTCCTGAAGCGCGTGCACCTCGCCCGACTCACGACGGCCGTCGGCATCCTCATCGCGATCGCGGGCGGTGTGTTCGTCGTACGCGCGATCGCGTCGCAGTGGACCGACGTCCGCCGGTCGATCGACGACGCGAACGTCGCCTGGCTCGCGGCCGGTGGTGCGATCGCCGCGCTCGGGATGGTCGCGATCGCGCTGCCGTGGCGGCGCGCGCTCGCACTCCTCGGTGCGGACGTCACGTTCCGGGCCACGATCGTCTGGTACTTCGTGGGCGAGATCGGCAAGTACGTGCCCGGCGGCATCTGGCCCGTCGTCGGCCGTGCGGAGCTCGTCCGGCGCGGCGGCATCCCGCGGCCCGCTTCGTACGCGAGCGTCGCGCTCTCGCTGGGCGCGCTGTACCTCGCGGGGATGCTGGTCGCCGCGGTGTTGCTCCCGTTGCGGTTCCTGCACGGTGGCGCGACGGCCTGGCTCTGGGTGCTCGTCCTGCTGCCCGTCGGCATCGCGCTGCTGCACCACCGGCTGCTGGGCTGGCTCGTCGCGCGCGCGGAACGGCTCCTGAAGCGTGACCTGCCCGTCGTCGTGCCGCGGTGGTCGTCGTCGTTGCGGCTGGTGCTCGAGTACGTGCCGAGCTGGTTGCTGATCGGCACCGCGACGTGGTGCATCGCCCGCGCGTTCACCGCGCACGCGTCGTGGTTGACGATCGCGCCCGCGGCGATGATCTCGTGGGTCGCGGGGTTCGTGCTCGTACCGGTCCCCGGCGGCATCGGCGTCCGTGAAGCTGCGTTCGTCGCGCTCGTCGGCGGCGGGATCCCGTCCGGGACGCGCGCCGCGATCGCGGTGACGGCCCGGCTCGCGTTCATGCTCGTCGACGCGCTCGGTGCCGGGATCGGTGCGCTGTGGCGCGCGGGACCCGAGCCCGCCGTGGCCGGTCGCGCGACCGACGGGCCGCCTACGCGCGAACCCGCGCTGCCACCATCGTCCACGGCGGCGGGTTCGACACGGCCGTGACGTCGAGCACGCAGCCGACGACGGCGGTGAAGCGCCGCCGTGACCAGTGCTGTACGTGGCCCGGCGTGTTGCCGAGCGCGGCCAAGTACTTGCCCCGGGCGATGTTCGCGACCCGCCACAACGGCTCGCGCGGGACCGAGACGAGGACGTCACCCGCCGCGACGCGCGCGATCTCGCGCAGCGCCGCATCGGGCTGCGGGACGTGCTCGAGCACCTCGATCGCGAGCACGAGGTCGAACGAGGCGTCGGGAAAGGGGAGCGCCACGATGTCGGCGAACGCACCCGGGAGCGCGCGCGTGCGCCAGTGGTCGGCAAGGCTCGGGTCGGGCAGGTCGATGCCCGCAATCGCGGCGCCGGGGTACCGCTCCCTCACGCGCGCTGCGATCTGCCCTTCGCCGACGCCGACCTCGAGGACGCGGGCGGGTGTGCGGACCGGGAGCATCGCGTCGAAGCGGGCCATGAACCGGGCCATGAGACGGCGCTCGATCGGGTTCGCGCTCGCGTACTTGTCGTAGGTGTTCCCGGTCGGGACGGCGGTCGACGTCGTCACAACGACGCGGGTTCGACCTCGTCGCGGGGTTTGGTCACGCGGACGATGAGGTCGGCGAGCAGCCCGATGCCGAGGAACAGCAACCCGGCGAAGAAGATCAGCAGCGTGTTCGCCGCGAGGCGGAAGTCGCGGCTCGACCAGTCCAGACCGAGCTTGACGACACCGAGCGCGAGCAGCGTCGTCGAGAACGGCAGGAAGACGCGCAACGGCTTGTACGACAGCACCATCCGGACGACCTGGATGAGGTAGTTCTTGGTGTCCCTCCACCAGTGGAACTTCGACTTGCCGGCGCGCGGCGAGTACTCGATCGGCACGTACTTCACGGAGTAGCCGTTCGCGAGGAAGGCCATCGTGATCGTCGTGACGCACGAGAAGCCCTGCGGCAGGAGGTGGAGGTACTGGCGGGCCACGTCGGCGCGGAACGCGCGCAGGCCGGAGTTCAGGTCCGGGATCGGCGTCTCGACCAGATAGCTCGCGAGCTTCCTGATGATCCACTTGGCCGGGACGCGCAGCAACTTCTGCGTCCCCTGCTCCGACGTCCGCGCCCCGACGATCTGGTCGTAGCCGTCGAGCTCCTTGACGAGCCGCGGGATCTCGTCGTTCGGGTAGGTCATGTCGGCGTCCGTCCAGACGACGACACGCCCGCGTGCGGCACGCGTGCCGGCACGGCGCGCGGATCCCGACCCGCGGTTCTGCGGGAAGACGATGAGGCGGATGTCCCGGATGTCGCGGAGCTCGTCCGCGGAGCCGTCGCGCGAGCCGTCGTCGACCACGAGGATCTCGTAGCTGTACGGCGACGCGTCGAGCGCGGCCCGGATCCGGTCGATCTCCGTCCGGATGTGGCCGCGCTCGTTGAAGACGGGCAGCACGACGGTCACGTCGACCGTGGCGCCGGGCGCCGCGTCGTCGACCGCGCTGCCGTCCAGCGGACCGGGGAGTGGAGAGGTCGCCGTCAAGGTCTCCCGACGGTAGCGCGTCGGACCACTCGCCGTCCGGGCGATCGCGCGGTCCGCGGGATCGAGCCTGGTCGCGTCGGGCCGTGCCGAGTACGTTCAGCAGCCGTGACGGCGGGCGGCGCGCACGGCGATGCGGTCCGGCGGACCGGCAGGAGGTTTGCGCTCTGGCTCTCGTTGATCTGCGCGGTCGGGCTCGGCGTCCGGATCGCGTTCGTCCTCCTGCTGCGGCAGCCGCACATGCCGTTCCCGGGCGACTCGTTCATCTACAGCGCGAGCGCCAACCTGGTGGCCGACGGCAAGGGTTTCGTCGAGCCGTTCAGCGGGTTGCTCACCAGGCACACCGTGCCCACCGCGTCCCACCCGCCGCTGTACATCCTGTGGCTCGCGGTGGCGGCGTTCGTCGATCCCCGGAGCAACACCAGTCAGCTGACGTTCGTGCTGTGGTCGTGTGTGCTCGGGACCGGGACGATCGCGCTGTGTGGCCTCGCGGGGCGGGAGATCGCGGGGGACGTCGCGGGTCTGTTCGCGGGCGCGCTGGCCGCGGTGTACCCGAACGCCTGGGTGCACGACGGCATGCTGCTGTCGGAGACGATGGCGCTGTTCACGGCGGCCGGGGTGCTGCTGTTCGCGTACCGGTTCTGGCGCCGGCCGAGCGTGTGGCGTGCGGTGTGGCTCGGTGTCTGGTGTGGCGCGATGGCGCTGGCACGCTCCGAGCTGCTGCTCGCCGCCGCGCTCGTGCTCGTGCCGCTGCTCCTGTTCGCGCCGCGCGAGACATGGGCGCGCCGCCTGCGCTGGTTCGGCGCCGGGGTGGCCGCGACGGCGATCGTCCTCGCGCCGTGGCTGATCTCCAACGCGGTGCGTTTCGAGAAGCCGGTGTTCCTGTCGACGAACTTCGGCCCGACGCTCGCCGCGTCGAACTGTCGTACCACCTATTACGGGAGGTACATCGGCTTCAAGAGCTACGACTGCTCGTCCGCGCTCGATCGCAAGGTCGCGCGTGAGCATCCTGCGTGGGCTTCCGGCGACGAGTCGGTTCGTGACGATCTCTTGCGCGCGGAGGCGGCAAAGTACATCCGTGCGCACGCGAGTCGCGTCCCGCTCGTCGTGCTGGCGCGGGTCGGACGGATCCTGGGTGTCTTCCAACCGTTCCAGGAGGTCGGGGTCGACCACCTGCTCTACGAGCAGGCGCGCATGGTGACCGTCAGCCTGGTGGTGAGCTTCTGGATCCTCGGCGCGATCGCGGTCGTCGGCGGGGTCGTCCTGCGACGGCGCGGCGTCCCGGTGTGGCCCACGCTCGCGGTCCCCGTCGCGGTCGTCATCGCGGTCGCACTGACGTTCGGCCAGTTGCGCTACCGCGCGCCGGCCGAGGCGTCGGTGATCGTGCTCGCGGCGGTCGCGCTCGAAGCCGGGTTCCAACGCTGGCGCAGCGCGGTCGCGCGCACCGCGGGCGCCGAGCCGGAGCCGATCGAGCCGGTGCCCGTGGTGAGCTCAGGATGAGGACGCGCGCCGAGCGGCGAGCGCGACGCCGCGGGCTCGGCTTCGGCTGGAGCCTCACGATCCTGACGCTCGTCGCGTTCGGCGGGCGGGTCGCGTACGTGCTCACGCTGCGAACGCGGTGGAAGATCACGTTCGGCGACTCGCTCTACTACTGGGGGATGGCGAACGCGCTCGCGCGCGGGCACTGGTTCGCAGCGCCGTCGTTCGCCCCCGGCCGCTACGTCGCGGACGCGAGCCATCCACCGCTGTACTCGCTGTTCCTCGCGGTCGTTCCGTTCTTCAAGAACGGGCCCGCGACCCCGACGCAGCTCATGCTGTGGTCCTGCGCGCTCGGCGCTGTGTCGGTCCTGCTCGTCGGCCTCGCGGGCCGCGAGATCGCGGGGAGCCGGATCGGGCTGATCGCCGCCGGGCTCGCCGTCGTCTACCCGAACATGTGGGTGCACGACGGGATGCTGCTGTCGGAGACGATGGCGATCTTCGTGTCCGCGGGCGTCGTGCTGTTCGCGTACCGCTTCGCGCGCCGGCCGAGCGCCTGGCGCGCGGTGTGGCTCGGCGTGTGGTGCGCGCTCGCGACGCTCGCGCGCTCCGAGCTGGTGCTGATCGTCCCGCTGCTGCTGGTCCCGCTCGTGCTGACACGCGCCGACACGTCGTGGATGGGCCGCCTCCGGTGGCTCGTCGCCGGAGGCGCCGCGATCGTCGTCGTGATGGGCCCGTGGATCGGTTACAACCTCGCGCGCTTCAAGGAGCCGGTGTACCTGTCGACGAACCTGTCCGGGACGCTGAGCGCGGCGAACTGCCACGACACCTATTACGGCAAGACGATCGGCTTCAAGAGCTACACGTGCGGCTACGACTACCTGATCACGGCCGCGAACAAGCATCCCGGCTTCAACACGATGGACCAGTCGCAGCAGGACCGGCTCGTGCGCGCGGAGGCGTTCCGGTACATCAGGACGCACCTGCACCGCCTGCCACTCATCGTGCTGGCACGGGAGGGGCGGATCCTCGCGGTGTTCAAGCCGTTCCAGGAGGTCGCGGTCGACCACGGGCTCTACAACGAGGAGCGGACGATCGGTCGCAGCCTCGTGTGGAGCTTCTGGGTCATGTTCCCGCTCGCGATCGTGGGCTCGTTCGTCCTGCGCCGGAGGCGCACCGGCGTACCGGTCTGGCCGCTGTGGACGATGCCCGCGGTCGTCGTGATCGCGGTCGCGTTCACGTTCGCGCAGGTGCGCTACCGGGCGCCCGCGGAGCCGTCGTTCGTGCTGCTCGCCGCGGTCGCGGTCGACGCCGGCGCGCGCGCGATCGCGCAGCGACGCGCGCATCGACGCGACGTCGTGGCGGACCAGCCGTCACACGACGTCGGTGCGGGCGTGCTCACGCCCTGACGCGACGTCCAGCTCGCCGGTGCGCACGCCCCGCAGCCCGAACCACGCCATCTCGGAGAGCCAGCGCGCGAGACGCTCGGGATCGCGTTCCGCGTTGGCGCGCTGCAACCGGCGGCTCGTCGCCTCCGCCATGCCGACGAGCGCGTGTGCGAGCACGCGGCGGTGCTCCTCGGCGACGTCGATCTCGATGAGACCGGCGATCAGCTCGGCGATCTGGTCGATCGTGTGCTGGACGAAGCGCGAGAACTCGGGGTCGTTGCGAACGGGCGCGCCGAACAGCACCCGGAAGCCGGCGTCGTTCTCGGTCACGAACCGGAAGTACGCGGCGAAGCCGGCCTCCACCCGCTGCCGGCCGGTGTGCACCTCCTCCGTCGCGCGCCGGATGTGCGTCAGGAGTTGCGACTCGACATCACCGAGCACCTCGCCGTAGAGCGCGCGCTTCGACGGGAAGTGCTGGTACAGGACGGGCTTCGTGACGCCCGCGGCCTCGGCGACCTCGTCCATCGAGGTGCCGTGGAACCCGCCGGTCGCGAACACCCGGCACGCGACGTCCAGGAGCTGGCGGCGCCGCTGCTCGGCCGGGAGTCGCATCGGCCGAGGCTAACTGACGGGGTGCGCGGGGACGGGTTGCCCGGCGCGCTGACGGGGTGCGCCGGGACGGGCTGCCCGGCGCGTCAGGACGCGACGCTCGACTTCAACGGCATCTCGTAGCGGTCCGTGTGGTCGAAGTTCCGCGCCCAGAGCGCGTCGAGCTCGGCCTTCTCGTCCCGGCTGAGCGGGAGGTCCGACGCGGCGGCGTACTCGCGCACCTCGCCGATGTTGACGCACGTCGGCAGGACGGTCGTGAACGCGTCGAACGCGAGGATGCCCGCCATCGCGGCCTGCCCGATCGTACGACCGGTCTCGGGTGCCCACAGGAACGCGAGCGTGTCCGCCTTCTCGAAGTTGTCGAGCATGTTGTCCCGGTTGCGGTACGCGCGGTGGTCGTCCTCGGCGAACACGGTGTCGCGGTCGATCTTCCCGGACAGCACGTCGGACGCGTGCGGCACGCGCGAGATCAGGCCGACGCGTCCCTCGGCGACGGCCGGCTGCGCGGCGAACGTGCGGCCCGGCTCCTGCTCGAGGATGTTGAACACCGTCTGCAACGCGACGATGTCGCGGTCGCGGAGCGACTCGATGCCCTCCTCGACCCAGCCGACCGCCGGGCCGAGCGACACGCCGAGCTCGCGGACCTTGCCCTCGGCGCGCAGCTTCGCGAGCTCGTCCCACAGCGCGTCGTCGCGCACAGGGTCGATGCGCACGTTGTGCAGCTGCAGGAGGTCGATCGCCTCGCGGTCGAGACGGCGCAGCGAGTCCTCGACCTGCTTGCGCACGCCCGTCGGCGTCCAGTCCTGCGGCCGCTCGGACTGGTGCGCCATGCGCGGCGCGGTGATGTCGTAGCCGCACTTGGTCGTGACCACGACGTCGTCGCGGCGACCGAGGAGCTCGGCGACGAGCCGCTCGCCGAACCCGTCGTCGCCGTACGCGGGCGCGGTGTCGAAGAACGTGATGCCGGCGTCGAGCGCGGCGTGGACGAGCCCGGCCTTGTCGTCGACGCGACCCCACCAGTCGGTCGCGATCGTCCAGAAGCCGAACCCGACCTCGGACACCTCGAGGTCGCTCGAACCGAAGCGGCGGTAGCGCATTGGATCAGCCCTCGCTACGAGTACTTGATGACGGAGCGCGCGATGGAGCCCGAGCCCATGTTCGCGAGCGCGTCGTTCACACCGTCGAGCGTGATCTCGTTCGAGATCAGCTCGTCGAGCATGAGCTTGCCCTCGGTGTAGAGGCGTGCGTACGTCGGGATGTCCTGGTGGACGTTCGACGACCCGTACCAGCAGCCGCGGACCTGCTTCTCGAGGATCACGAAGCCGAGCGCGGCGGGGATCGTCGTCATCACGTCCATCTTCGGGACGCCGACGAGCACGGCCTGCCCGCCGCGGCGCGCCATGTTGATCGTCTGGTCGATCGTCTCCTGCAGCCCGATCACCTCGAACGCGACGTCGGCGCCGCGCCCACCGGAGAGCTCCTGCACCTTCGCGACCGGGTCGCCGTCGGACGCGTTCACGAGATCGGTCGCGCCGAACTTCTGCGCGGTCTGCAGCTTCCCGTCGTTCATGTCGACCGCGATGATGCGCTCCGCGCCCGCGTGGCGCGCGCCCTGGATGACGTTCAGGCCGACGCCCCCGCAGCCGACGACCGCGACCGTGTCGCCCTTGACGATGTCCGCGGTGTTCACCGCGGCGCCGAACCCGGTCAGCACGCCGCAGCCGATCAGTGCGGCCGCGGTCAGCGGCATGTCGTCGGGGATCTTCACCGCGCCGATCGCCGGAATGACCGTCTCCTCGGAGAACGTGCCCGACGCGGCCATCTGGAACAGGGGCTGGCCGCCAACGGAGAAGCGCGACGTCATGTCCAGCAGTCCGCCGCTCATCGCGGCGGCCGAGCCGGGCTCGCACAGCTCCCCCTGGCCGTGCTTGCAGAAGTAGCACTCGCCGCACTGCGGCACCCACGAGATGACGACGTGGTCGCCGGGCTCCAGGTTGGTGACGCCCTCGCCGACCTCCTCGACGATGCCCGCACCCTCGTGACCGAGGACCGACGGCAGCGGGCTCAACAACGTGCCGTTCGTGACCGAGAGGTCGGAGTGGCAGACGCCCGACGCGCCGAGTCGGACGCGGACCTCGCCGGCCTTGGGCGCCTGGAGGTCGACGTCGACGATCTCGAGCGGCGATCCGATCTCCCTGCACACGGCGGCCTTGGGCATGGCGAAGCTCCTTGAACGAGAACCCGACTGTCCGGTCAAGGGTAGTCAGCGCGCCTGCTGCTGCTCCGCTCGCTCTCGGCCTTGGTCGCGCTCCGCTCGCTCCGCGGCGCGGATGCCGTACCCCATGACGATCGGCACCGGCAGGATCACGCACGACGCGACGAGCGCCGCGATGCACACCGCGACCAGCGCGCGCGGGAAGCCCGTCGCGGCGGCGGCGCCGAATGCGACGATCGCGACGAGCAGCGCGCCGTAGCCCGCCCGCTTCGCGATGCGGACGCCCACCGCGAGGCGGGCGCGGTGACGCAGGACGGGGTCGTCCGCGCTCATGCCGTGCGTTCCTCGGGCACGACGGCGCGCGCGAGCACGTCGGCGAGGCGGGCGGGGAGCGTCGCGATCGAGAGATGCCGGCGCACGGCGTCGAGGTTGCGCTCGATCCGTGCGTCGTCGGGCGCGCGGAGCCATCGGATTACGTCTTCGACGTCGTCGATCGACGGCGACGACAGCCCGATCGCCGCGAGCTCCTCACGGACGGGGTACGGGCCGGTGACGACGAGCCGTCGCGCGATCGTCGCCTCGACGAGCGGGTTGCCGAACCCCTCCCACGTCGAGGGGAACACGACGACGTCTGCCGCGGCATACGCGTCCGCGACGTCGCCGACGGGTGCGATCGTCACCGGGACGGCGGCGTCGCGGACGAGCGCGTCGAGCGTCGGGCCGTAACCGTCCTCGGCGGGCCCGGTGAGCCAGTACCGCACCCGCCGGTCGGGGAGCGCGCGCTGGAGGCCGGTGGCGAACGAGAGCCCGCCCGGCACGTTCTTGCGCTCGATCGCGCGCGTCGGCTGCAGGACGACGACCTCGTCCGGGCGGAAGCCGAGCGCGGCACGCGTCGCGGGACGGTCTCCCGGCCGGGTGTCGACGTCGAAGCAGTTGGGGACGTGCACCGCGCGCGCGGGCGGGATCCCGCGCGCGACGAGCTCGGCGCGCGATCGGGCGTTGATCGTCGCGTGGACGACGTGCGGGGCGTCCGGCGGAATGTCCGTGACGCGCGCAGTCGTGGCCCGCTGCCAGGGCAGGTCGTGGTGATGGAGGACGACCGGCACGTCGGCGCGCTGCGCGACTCGGGCTGTCGCGCCCGCCGCCTCGGCGTTCAACGGCAGCGAGCAGACGTTCTCGACGACAAGGACGTCGACGTCGCCGACCACGCGTTCGAGCTCGGCCGGCGCCGCCCGTGTGCCGGCGCGCGGCTCGATCGCGAGCCAGGGGAGCGTCACGTCGCCCGGCCGCCCGCCGTCGAGCAGCTCGCCCGCGACGCGCCGGACATCGAACCCGAGCGCCCGGAGCGCGCCCTCCCACTTGCGGGCCTCGACGGACACGCCGTCGGTGCCACCGAGACGGAAGGACACCACTGCGGCGACGCGACGAGCCACGCGCGAGACGATACGCGCGAGGCGGTCGACAGGATCAGGCGAGCTGCGGGAGCCGGCGGTTCGTCGCGTCGAGCACCGCGCGCGCGACGGCATCCTTCTCGTCGTGGTCGCGCACGAGCGCGGACCCCGAGACGAGCTGCTCGCCGCCGGGCAGGACGAAGACGACGGTGACGACGGCGATCTCGTTCGTGCCGACGCGTACGACCTGCGCGCTCTCGACGTCGAGGCACTCCGCGACGGGCTCGAGCTGTCGCAGCGCGTCGAGCGTCGCCGTCGCGACGAGCCGGTGACGGGTCGCGGCCGCGATGGAGCCTTCGGCGAAGCCGACGACCTCGTCTTCGCCCGCGCCGTCGGACGGGGGGCTCCCGGAACGATGCATCGTGACCCGGACGAGCGAGCGCAGCCCGCTCACCTCGGCACTGACCGACTCGATCGTCGGACGTGGGGGTGCCGCCGTCACCCGTGGCGTGGGCGCGTTCGGCGTGTCGCCGCCGAACTGCACCACGGACACGACCCGGCGGTCGATCTCGATCCCGAACGACGCGAGCGCGACCGACTGGATGTCGCGCACGACCTGCTTCGGGTGCTTGCCCGGGTGGGCGAGGACGTGGACCTCGGCGGGCATCCCCGTCTCGTCCGCGACGATCCGGGCGGCCGAGATGTCCGGGAGCCGGCACAGCTCGCGCTCGAGCTCGCGCAGCTCGAGGTCCGGTTGCGTGTCCCCCACTGGATCGGCCTCCCCGCCCGCGCCGCCGGCGCGCCCTGCCCCCGGGGGCGTCAGGATACGCCCGCGTTGCCACGCGCTGTCACGGAACCGACCGTTCGGGTGCGCGGCAGCCACGCCGCCGGGTGTCACTGATGTTGCTGGTGACGCCGGTGGGCCGCTCTGAGGCGAACGCGCGTACGACGCGCGCGTGCTCGACGCGCTCGCGCGCGCCGGGAACTAGGGCGCCGCGAGCCAGAGCGCAGCATCGGCCTGCTCCGCACGCAGGGACACCTCGTCGAGGACGTCGAGGACGATCTCCCGGCGAGGCGGCGGGGGTGGAGCGGTGAACGACGGCGACGGCGCGGGCACCGGAGCGCGCGGCGCACGTTCCGGCGTTCGCACCTCGCGGCGTTGCCGCGCGACGGGCGACGACGCGAA
This sequence comes from Acidimicrobiia bacterium, assembly GCA_035651955.1. NCBI lineage: Bacteria > Bacillati > Actinomycetota > Acidimicrobiia > Acidimicrobiia bacterium. Next base: position 50,783 of record DASRES010000016.1, on the reverse strand, counting down.
CACGCTCTCCCACGCGTCGTCCTCGCGGCGGCTCGCCCAGAAGAAGACGTCGATGAGGCCGATCGCCAGGATGAGGTCGCCGAACGACAGGATGTCGTGGAAGGGCGCCGGCAGCATGATCCGGTCGTCGAGCACCGTCAGGAGGTCGCCGGGCTGCTCGGGCCGGTGCTTCACCGACGTCTCGACGCGCGACACCACGCGGCCCTGGGCGTCCGTTCGCGTCGGACCGTTCGCAGGCATGCCCTGGTTCAGCGCGATGACGATCGCGTTGAGCGCGAGGCCGACGAGGATGACGCTCGTGCCCCGGATGCGCAGGTTCGCGAGGCAGAACCCGATCAGGCACGCGTAGGAGAGGACGAGGAGGCCGAAGCCGACGTCCGCGACGCGTGACGTCGGGAGGTGGACGAGTCCGAGCGCGACCTGGATCGCCAACGCGACGAACAGCATCCCGAAACCCTCGACCGGCAGGCGGCCGAGTCGCCGGAAGCTGCCCTTCGTCACGACGACCACGACCAGCGCTGCTGCGAGCGCGACCGCCATGAGACCCACGGGCGGCCACGGTAGCGACGCCGCGTCGCGACGGCGCGGACCCTCCTACGATCCCCGTCGTGCCTGACGTGCGATACCAGGTGGACGGCGCGGTCGCGCGCGTGACGATCGACCGCGAGGAACGCCGGAACGCGATGTCGTTCGACGTGATGCGCGAGCTGCGGGCGGCCTTCGCCCGGGCCCGAGCCGACGACGACGTGCACGTGCTCGTGCTCACGGGGGCGGGCGACCGCGCGTTCTGTGCCGGAGCCGATCTCGGTGGCATCGCCGACACGTCCGCGAGCGTCGTGCACGACGCCCGCGGCGAGGTCGCCGGCCTCTTCCGTGACCTGTGGGACCTCGGGAAGCCATCGATCGCCCGCGTGCGGGGCTACGCGCTCGCGGGCGGGTTCGGGCTCGCGCTCGCGTGCGACCTCGTGGTCGCGGCCGAGGACGCCGTCTTCGGCACGCCGGAGATCGACGTCGGCCTGTGGCCGTACATGATCTCCGTGCCGCTCCTGCGCGCGATGTCGCCGAAGCAGGCGCTCGAGCTGATGATGACCGGCCGACGCGTCGACGCGCGCGAGGCGCGGGAGCTCGGGATCGTCAACCGCGTCGTGCCGGTCGACCAGCTCGACGCCGCCGTCGACGAGCTCGCCGCGACGCTCGCGGCGAAGTCGCCGCTCGTCATGCGTTGGGGTCGCGACGCGTTCTACCGCGTCGTCGACATGCCGGCCGGAGACGCGCTCGCGTACCTCCACGCGATGTTGAGCGTGACGAGCCACAGCGACGACGCGGCCGAGGGTGTCGCCGCGTTCGCCGAGAAGCGCCGACCGCGCTGGACCGGGCGGTGACGGCGCGTGAGTAGTGTGCGCCGCCATGGCTGAGCTCCGCGCCGAGATCACGGCGAACGTGTGGCAGGTCGTCGCCGAAGAGGGCCAGATGGTCGCCGAGGGCGACGAGATCGTCATCCTCGAGTCCATGAAGATGGAGATCCCCGTCGTGACCGACGTGCCCGGGTACGTGCGGGAGCTGCACGTGAAGCCCGAGGACGTCGTGCAGGAAGGCGACCTGATCGCGGTCATCGACGAGTCGTGAGCGACGCCGGCACGATCCGCTGGGAGACGCGCGGCGACGTCGGTGTCGCCGTCATCGACCGCCCGGACCGCCGCAACGCGCTGAACGCCGAGCTCGCAGACGAGCTGCGCGCCCGTCTCGAGACCGCGCAGCGCGCGCGTGCCGTCGTCGTCACCGGCGAGGGCCGCGCGTTCTGTGCGGGCGCGGACCTCGCCCGTCGCTTCGACGACGTCGCGACCGCCGACGGCGCGGGCACCGACTCGTTCCGCCCCGCGTTCGAGCGGCTCCTCGACGCGATCGTCGCGTTCCCCGCGCCCGTGATCGCGGCCCTCAACGGGCACGCGCTCGGCGCGGGGCTCCAGCTGGCCGTCGCGTGCGACCTGCGCGTCGTGCAACCGGGCGCCTCGCTCGGGATCCCCGCGTCCAAGCTCGGTGTGATGCTCAGCGCCCCGAACATCGCCCGTCTCGCGACACTCGTCGGTCAGGGCCCCGCGCGTGATCTGCTGTTCACCGGTCGCGCCATCGACGCCGAGGAGGCGTTCCGGATCGGCCTCGTCCATCGCGTCGTCGACGACGCGCGCGCGGCCGCGCTCGCGTGGGCCGACGAGCTCGCACACCTCGCGCCGCTCACGATCGCGGGGCACAAGCGCGCGCTGAACCTCGTCGCCGAGCGGCACCTCCTCGACGACGCCGCCCGGCGGGAGATCGCGGGACTCGAGGCGGACGCGTTCGCGAGCGCCGACCTGCAGGAGGGCCTGGCCGCGTTCACCGAGAAGCGCGCGCCGCGCTTCGAGGGTCGCTAGTAGTTGGCCGGCAGCAACCGGTCGAGGTGCGAGTAGAAGAAGAAGAGGATCACCAGGAACGGCACGATGCCGACCATCCAGGTGGTCCAGCGCGGGTGGCGGTGGAACACGAGCCACCACAGCAGGCCGATCGCCGCGGCGGCGAGACCCCACCAGAGCGTCAGGAGCTTCGACTCCTGCTCACCGGACAACCCCGCACTCGACAGGTGTGCGGCGGCGCGTTGCTGCGCGCTGGCCGACGGCGCGGGCGCGGGTGGCGGGCTCTTGTCCGCGACGAGCGTCGCCTTCACCACGAGGCGCTGGCGCGCGGAGTACCGCGGGTTGCACGTCGTGAGGGTGAGCGTCGCGTCGGGCGTCGGATCGAGCACCTGCACGTCGCTCGGGTCGACGATCAGCTGCTGCGTGACGCGGTAGTGGTACGTCCCCGCGACGGTGCGGATCGCGATGTCGTCGCCCGCCCCGAGCTCGTTGAGACGGTAGAACGGCGCGCCGTACGTCGTGCGGTGGCCGGCGATCGCGGCGTTGCCGAGCTGCCCGGGCATCGGCGTGAGCGGGTAGTGGCCCGGGCCCTTGCGCAGGTCGGGTCGCTCGATGCCCTGCACGACCGCCGAGTTCACCCCGATCTTCGGGATCTGGATGATCGCGATCGCCTCGCCGGTCGGCGGCGGGAGCGTGGTCGTGGTCGTCGTGCTCGGCGCGGGTCCGACCGTGTCGGGCGTGGTCGTCGTCGTGGACGCCTCGTGCTGGAGCGCCCGCGCGAACTCGTGCTTCAGCTTCGACTGCTGGCGCGCCTCGTAGATGCCCGTGCCCCACAGCTGGTAGGCGACGAGCAGCAGGATGAGGATGCCCACCGTGACGAGGATCCGCCCCGTCGCGGCCACGACCCGGCGCACGGGCGGAGACTAGGCGGGGCGGCACTCGACTCCGTGGACACGGGGCGTCCCAGGTACGCTCGCGGGCCGACTCTCCGGAGGCGTGCGTGTCCCTCGTCGTCCGTCTGCGATCCGCCGTGTGCCTCCTCGGGCGCTTCCCGGCCCTGGCCGGCGTCGATCTCGACGTGGACGAGGGCGAGCTCGTGCTGCTGTCCGGGCCGAACGGCGCGGGCAAGACGACGCTGCTGCGACTGCTCGCCGGCATGGTCCCTCTCCACTCCGGCGAGGCGCACGTCCTCGGCCACGACCTCGCGCGCGACCGGCGCGCGCACCGCCGCGACCTCGCGCTCGTCGGCCACGAGACGTTCTGCTACGACGACCTGACCGTCGCCGAGAACCTGCGGTTCGCCGCCCGCGCGGCAGGTCGCGCCGCGAGCGCGTCTGACGAGGCGATGGCGCGGCTCGGGCTCGAGCGCCTCGCCGGTGTCACGCACGGTCGTCTGTCCGCCGGGCAGCGCCGCCGGCTCGCGCTCGCCGTCGCCCTCGCGCGCGACCCGCGGCTGCTGCTGCTCGACGAGCCGCACGCCGGCCTGGACGCCCAGGGCCGCGAGGTACTCGACGCCGTCCTCGGGTCCGCACCGGCGGACGGCCGGACGGTGATCGTCGCGTCCCACGAGCTCGACCGCGCGCGTGCGCTCGCGAATCGCGAGGTGCACGTGGTCGCGGGCCAGGCCCACGCGACGGAGGCGCCGTTCGCCCCCGCCCTCGTCGTGGACGCCGCGACATGAGCGCGCGAGCCGAGAGGCGAGCGGGAGCGGTGGCCACGGCGGCCCGGCGCCGCAGGCGCCAGGAGCGGGAACGTTGAGCTTGCTGCGCGAGCTGTGGCTCGTCACCGAGAAGGACCTGCGGATCGAGCTGCGATCGCGGGTGACGCTCGGGCAGGTCCTGCCGTTCGGCCTCATCGTGCTCCTGCTGTTCGCGTTCGCGCTCGACCCCGACCGCGGGCTCTTGCCGAAGGTCGCGCCCGGGCTGTTCTGGGTCGCTGTGCTGCTGGCTGCGCTGCTCGCGATCTCCCGCTCGTTCTCGATCGAGCAGGCGAACGGCGCGCGCGACGGGCTGCGCCTCTCAGGGCTCGACACGGGCGCGATGTTCCTGGGCAAGGCGCTCGCCGTCGTCGTGCAGCTCCTGGCCCTCGAGGTCGTCCTCGGCCTCGGCGTCGTCCTGTTCTACGACCTGACCCCGCGCGCGGCGGAGATCCTCGTGCCGACCGCGGTGGCCGCGACCGTCGGGCTGGCGGCCGCCGGTACCCTCTACGGCGTTCTCGCCGCGGGCCTGCGGGTACGGGAGACGTTGCTGCCGCTCCTGCTGCTGCCGGTGCTCGCGCCGGTGATGCTGGGCGCGACGCGGGCGTTCGAGGCGGGACTGGGGCTGAACGGCTCGACCGGCGAGGCGTGGCCCTGGGTGGAGCTGCTGGCGCTGTTCGCGGTGATCTACACGACGATGGGGTTCCTGGCCTTCGGGCCGCTGCTGGAGGAAGCGTGACGGCGAGGCTCCTGCCACGACGGGTGTCGAACGCCATCGGCTGGGCCGCGGTCGTCGCGCTCGTCACGCTCGCGCTCTTCGCGCTCTGGGGTGCGCCACCCGATGAGGTGCAGGGCGACGCGCAGCGCATCATGTACGTGCACGTGCCGGCAGCGTGGCTCGCGTACCTCGCGTTCGCGGTCACGGCGCTGGCGTCGGTCCTCTACCTGTGGCCGCGCACTCGCTCGTCGGTGTGGGACCTGCTGGCGGGCGCGTCCGCGGAGCTCGGCGTGCTGTTCACCGGGCTCACGCTCGTGCTCGGGTCGCTGTGGGGCCGGCCCGTGTGGGGGGTCTGGTGGGCGTGGGACGCACGTCTCACCACGACGGCCGTCCTGTTCTTCCTCTATCTCGGCTACCTCTCGCTGCGCCGCATCCCCGGCGGTGAGGAGGCGCGCGGCAAGCGGTGCGCGATCGCCGCGCTGGTCGCGTTCGTCGACGTCCCGATCGTGCACCTGTCGGTCAACTGGTGGCGCACGCTGCACCAGCAGGCGACCGTCTTCAACCCCGAGCTCAACCCGAAGATCCACGGCGTGATGGCGTTCACGCTGTGGCTCGGCGTCTTCGCGTTCACGCTCACGTACGTGTACCTGCTCGACCGGCGGTACCGGCTCGCGTGCCTCGAGGAGGATCAGGAGCAGCGCGAGCTCGACGCCGCGATCGCCGAGCGCGTCGCCGACGCGCGCGACGAGCCGGTGGGGGTGACGCGGTGAGTGACGTGGGGTACGTCGCCGCGGCGTGGTCGATCACGGGTGCGGCGATGCTCGCGTACGCCGCGCGCGTCATGATTCGCACCCGGCGGGCCGAGCGGTCGCTGCCCGACGACGATCCCCGCCGATGACGACGACGTCGGCACCCCCCGCCGCCGCGGCACCGTCGCCCGCGCCGAAGAAGCGCGTCCGCAAGCTCCGCTACTGGATCGCCGCGATCCTGTGCGTCGGTGCCGTCGCCGCGCTGCTGATCGGCGGTCTGTCGCACAATCTCATGTACTTCCGGACCGTGTCCGAGGCGGTCAAGGCGCGCGAGTCGACGGGCACGCACCGGTTCCGCATCGCGGGCTGGGTCGTGCGGGGCGACACGCACGAGACGAGCAACGGCGTGCGCTTCATGCTCACGGACAAGAAGGAGACGGTGCAGGTCGACCACACCGGCGACCCGCCCGAGCTGTTCAAGGACGGCGCGCCCGTCGTGTGCGAAGGACACTGGGCCAAGACCGGGCTCGTGTTCGACTCGGATCGCATCCTCATCAAGCACGGCGCGGAGTACACGCCTCCGACGACGACCGCGCAATCGACGCGGTGAGGGCGCAGCTCGGCATCTTCGGGCTCGTGCTCGGCGTCGTCTCCGCGGCGCTCGGCATCGGCACGCTGGCGTTCGGCATCGCGCGTCACGACGACCGCCTCCTGCGGGTCGGTCGCAGGTACGTGTTCGCGCTGCTCGCGGGCGCCGTCATCGCGGTCATAGCGATGGAGTGGGCGCTGCTGTCGCACGACTTCTCGCTCAAGTACGTCGCGGACAACAACGCGCGTGCGACGCCGCTGCTGTTCACCGTCACGGGCCTGTGGGCCGCGCTCGAGGGGTCGATCCTGCTGTGGGGTCTGATCCTCGCCGGGTTCCTCGCCGCGACGGCGTACAAGTTCCGCCAGCGCGCGACCGACCCGCTCGTCGCGTGGGCGACGCTCACCGGTCTCGTCGTCGCGTTCTTCTTCTTCCTGCTGATGCTCGTCCCCGCGAACCCGTTCAAGACCTTCGCGGGCGCGGTGCCGGCCGACGGTCGCGGCCCGAACCCGCTGCTGCAGGACCACCCGCTGATGGCCTTCCACCCGCCGATGCTCTACCTCGGCTACGTGGGGTTCACGGTGCCGTTCAGCTTCGCGATCGCGGCACTGGTCACCGGGCGCTTCGGTGAGGGATGGCTGGCCGACACGCGGCGCGCCACGTTGCTCGCGTGGGGGTTCCTGACGATCGGGATCATCCTCGGCGCGTGGTGGAGCTACGAGGTCCTCGGCTGGGGTGGCTACTGGGCATGGGACCCGGTCGAGAACGCGTCGCTGCTGCCGTGGCTGACGGGTACCGCGTTCATCCATTCGGTGATGGTGCAGGAACGCCGCGGGATGCTGCGCGTCTGGAACCTCTCCCTCGTCGTCGCGACGTTCTGCCTCACGATCCTCGGGACGTTCCTCACCCGCTCCGGCATCGTGAACTCCGTCCACTCGTTCACGCAGTCGCCGATCGGCCCGTGGCTCCTCGGGTTCCTCGCGTTCTGCGCGGTCGTCGGCATTGGCCTCATCGCGTGGCGCGGCGACAAGCTGCACGCGCCGGGACGGATCGACTCGCCGACGTCGCGCGAAGCGGCGTTCCTCGCCAACAACCTCGTGTTCGCGGGCCTCGCGTTCGTCGTGCTCCTCGGCACGGTGTTCCCGTTGATCGCGGAGGCGATCAACGGGAACCAGCTCTCCGTCGGCGAGCCGTACTTCGACCGCATGACGACGCCGCTGGGGATCGCGCTGCTCTTCCTGATGGCGGCGGCGCCGGCACTGCCGTGGCGTGCCGCGAGCGGTGACGTGCTGCGGCGCCGCCTCGTCGTGCCGGCCTACGTCGGTGGCGCGTCGATGGCGCTCGCGCTGGTGGCCGGCGCGCGCGGCATCGCCGACGTGCTCGCGTTCGGTCTCGCGGGGTTCGCGCTCGCAGGTGTCGCGCGGCAGGTGTGGATCGGCGTGCGCGCGCGGCGGCGCGCGCACGGCGAGAACGCCGCGCTCGCGCTGCAGCGCGCAGTGCGCAACAACCCGCGGCTCTACGGCGGGCTGCTCGTCCACGTCGGCGTCGTCGTCCTCGCGGTCGCGCTGACGGCCTCGCAGGGCTACACGACGAAGCACGAGGTGCACCTCCGCGAGGGCCAGTCCGCCAGGGTCGACGGCTACACGCTCACGTACCTCGGGGCGCGCACCCAGAACAGCGCGCAGAAGACGACGACGTCCGCGCGCGTGCGCATCCGCAAGGGCGGCGACGATCTCGGCGTCTACGCGCCCGCGGTGTCGAGCTTCCCGAACTCGAACGAGGGCATCGGGACGCCGTCGGTGCGGACGGGTCTGCTGAACGACGTGTACCTGACGTTGGTGTCGTCGCCGACCGAGCGCGGCACCGTGACCCTCGGCGTGCAGATCACGCCGTTCGCGCTGTGGCTGTGGGTCGGCGGGGCGATCATGGCGGCGGGCACGCTCGTCGCGCTGTCGCCGTCGATCGGGAACCGGTTCCGTCGCGTGCGCCGTGAGCGACCGCGCGACCTCCTGGACGCCGGGCCCGACGGGGCGATCGAGCCGGAGCTCGAGGTCGCGACGAGATGAGGCATCCCGCGCGATGGGTCGCGGGGGGCGTGGGCGTGATCGTCGCGCTGCTCGCCGTCGTGCTCGCCGTCAACAGCGGCAAGGACCCGCGCGCCGACGCGAGTCACAGCCGGCTCGTCGGGCAGCCGGCGCCGGCGTTCACGTTGCCGACGATCGACGGGAAGCAGGTGAGCACGGCGTCGCTCGCGGGCAAGACCGTCGTCGTCAACTTCTGGAACACGTGGTGCCAGCCCTGTCAGCAGGAGCTCCCGACGCTGCTCGACTACTGGTCGCGGCACTCCAACGATCCGGACCTCGTGATGGTCGGCATCGTGCGCGACGACACCGAGGGCGCGGTGAAGGCGGCGGTGAGCGCGGAGCACATCGGCTGGACGATCGCGATGGATCCCGGCGCGAAGGCCGCGCTCGCGTTCGCGACGCGCGGCCAGCCGGAGACCTACGTCATCGGTCCCGACGGCGTGATCGCGGGTTCGCAGTACGGGCCGCTGACGGTGCAGAGCCTCGACGCGATGGTGACGGCCGCGAGAGGCCGCGCGTGAAGCGGTGGGGGCCGTGGGCGCTGCTCGCGGTGATCGCCGCGGTCGTGCTCGCGGTCGCGGCGTGGCCGTCGGGCGGTCACGCGACGATCGCCGAGCGGACGCGCTCGCTCGCGTCGGAGCTGCGCTGCGTCGACTGCGAGGCGCTGTCGATCGCCGACAGCGCGACACCGACCGCCGCCGCGCAGCGTGCCGACATCGAGGCGCGGCTGCGGGCCGGTCAGACCGACGGGCAGATCCGGCAGGCGTACGTCGACCGCTACGGTCCGTCGATCCTCCTGAAGCCGCAGAACGACGGCATCGGGATCCTCGTCTGGGGCCTGCCGGTCGCCGCGTTCATCCTCGGCGCGGGTGGTCTCGCGTACGCCCTCTGGCGGTGGCGGCGTGAACCCCGGCTGGCCGCGACCGAGGCGGACGAGCAGCTCGTCGCGCAGGCGCGCGAGGCGGGTTGATGGCCGACCCCGACGAGCGTGAGGCGCTCGAGGCCGAGCGTGACTTCATGCTGCGGTCGCTCGACGATCTCGAGCGCAACCGTGCCGCGGGTGACATCGACGACGAGACGTACGAGCGGCTGCACGCCGACTACACGGCCAAGGCCGCGGCCGTCCTGCGCGCGCTGCGCGACGGCGTCGACGCGCGACCGGCCAGACCGCCGACGTCGACGGCACGCCGGGTCGGGGTCGTCGCGGCGCTGCTCGCGTTCGCGACTGCGGCCGCGGTCGCGCTGTCGTTCGCGCTCGGCGCGCGGTTGCCCGGCGGCGAGGTGACCGGCGACAGCCAGACGACGACCACCGCCGGTTCGCGCGTCGACAGCCTGAAGAAGGCGACGCAGGAGCACCCGAACGACCCGCAGGCGCACCTCGCGTACGCGCGGGTCCTCCTCGCGCAGCAGCAGTACGCCGACGCGCTCCGCGAGTACGACGCCACCGCGAAGCTCGACCCGAAGAACGCCGAGGCGCTCGCGTACGGTGGCTGGATCGTCTTCCTCGCGAACCTGCCCGACCAGTCGCTGCAGCGCCTCGACCAGGCGGTCGCGGCGGACCCGCAGTACCCCGATGCCCACTTCTTCCGCGGGATGGTCCTGTTCCGCGGCAAGAACGAGCCGTGCCCCGCGGTCGGCGAGTTCCAGCGCTACCTCGCCGTCGCGAACGACAGCCAGCTGGCGCCGCAGGTCCAGCAGGTCCTCCAGCAGGCCCTCACGGCGTGCCCGTCAGCACAGCAGCACAAGTAAAGGAGCTCCGTGGCGAAGCCCCCCGCGTTCGAGATAGACGACCAGGCGATGTATCGCGTCACGATCGACACCGACAAGGGTGACATCGTGATGGACCTCGACCCGCAGCTCGCGCCCAACACCGTCAACAACTTCGTCGCGCTGGCCCGTCAGGGTTACTACGACGGCCTGACGTTCCACCGCGTCGTCCCCGACTTCGTGATCCAGGGCGGCTGCCCGCAGGGAACCGGTACCGGCGGCCCGGGCTACAAGTTCGCCGACGAGCCCGTGAAGGGCGAGTACACGCTCGGTGCCGTGGCGATGGCGAACGCGGGGCCGAACACGAACGGGTCACAGTTCTTCATCACGATCGACGACTGCCGGCGCAAGCTGTCGAAGGACTACAACCTCTTCGGGTACGTCGTCGACGGCATGGACGTCGCCCAGTCGATCGATGTCGGCGACACGATGAAGAAGGTCACGGTCGACGAGCGGGCGCGCAGCTAGCTCGTCGCCCCGTCGACCAGGCTCCGCCACGCGAACGCCCAGCCCTGCTTCAGGCCGGACACGACGAGGAAGTCGACGACGCCGCGTCGCAGCGTGACGGCCGTCGCGTCGAGGAGCGTGCCGTGCAGCAGGTCGTGCCACCCGTCAGCAGCGCGGCCCGATCGGCGACCTCGTGCAACGTCGTGACGTAGCGGCCGCCCGGCCACAGCGACGCCTCGTCGACGAGCACGTGCCCGCCGCCGTCCTTGACGAGCCGCGTCGCCCACGGCTCGGGCCGCCCCCACGCGACGTCGACCGCGCCGGCCTGGAACGCCTGCAACGTCGTCGCGTTGTCCTGCGGCACGACCGACACGTCGCGCCCGCCGGTCGTCGTCGTGCTGAGACCCTGCCGCTTCAGCCACGTGCGCAGGACGACGTCCTGCGTGTTGCCGAGCTGCGGTGACGCGAGCTTCTTGCCCTTCAACTGGCGCGCGCTGGTGATCGACCCGGCGACGATCCTGATCGCGGTGCCGTGCGACTTCTGCCACGCGTTGATCGCGGGGTTCGGGCCGACGGAGCCGGCGTCGAGCGCGCCGGAGAGGAGCGCGGTGACTCCTCGGGACCGGCGTTGAAGGTCGCGGTCATCAGCGTGACGTTCGAGCCGAGGTCACGGGCGAAGATCCCGCGCTCGACGCCGAGCAACGCGGTCGCGTGCGTGATGTTCGGGAAGTAGCCGAGACGCAGCGTCACCTTCGCGGTGGAGCTGCTCGCGCTCGTGCACGCCGCGAGCGCGACGAACACGATCGGTACGAGCGCGCGCGAGTAGACGGAGGGACACCCTGACCTCCGGAATCGGTTGGAGCGCGGGTTCGCGACGGGGGAGACGGACGGCCGCGGCCGTCGCGCCCGCGCACACCGCGAGCACGAGGACCGCGAGCAACACGGCGATGGGCGCGTCGAGCAGCTTCAGCGCCGAGAGCAGGAGCACGACCGCCAGCGCGGGCCGGACGATCGCGTCGGGTGCGCGCGCCGAGACGCGCGCGCCGAGGTACACGCCGGGGATGCTCCCGAGCAGGAGCGCGCCCGTCAGGCCGAGCTCGAGATGGCCGAACAGCACGTGTCCGAGCGCGGCGGACAGCACGAGCGGGATCGCCTGCACGAGGTCGGTTCCCACCAGCTCACCGGTCGACATCGCGGGATACAGCATCATCAGCGCGACGATCATCAGCGACCCACTGCCGACCGACGTCATGCCGACCACGAGCCCGCCGACGACGCCGACGAGCACCGTGGGTATCGCGCGGACGCGAACGGGCTCGGCCCGCGTCGCACGACGTGGCTGGAGGATCCAACGGGCCACCATGGCCGCCGCCGCGACGACGAGCACGAGCCCCAGTAGGAGCTGCAGGCGGTCCTGCACGCGCGCGGCGCCGATCGCGCGCAGGACGAGGACCCCGGCGAAGGCGGAGGGTACGGACCCGAGCGCGAGCCACTTCACGAGGTCGAGTCGCACGGTGCCGCGACGCAGGTGCACGCCACCCCCGACCGGCTTCATGACGACGGCCGCCACGAGGTCGCTCGACACCGCGGCGAGCGGCTGGATGCCGAAGAGCAGCACGAGCACGGGCGTCATGAGCGCGCCGCCGCCCATGCCCGTCAGCCCGACGACGAAGCCGACGCCGAGCCCGGCGAGCGCGACCCAGGGGTCGAGGTGCACGTAGCCTCCGGAGGACGAGGTCTATCTCGATAAATCTGATCGAAAAGCTACGGAATAGCGGGGACGGGCGTCAAGTGCGGATCTCGGCGAAGGCGGACTACGCGGTGCGGGCGGCCGCCGAGCTCGCGGCCGCGCCCCCGGGTCGACCCGTGAAGGCGGAGCGGATCGCGCACAGCCAGCGGATCCCCCGGGAGTTCCTCGAGAACATCCTGCGTGACCTGCGCCGGGCCGGCCTCGTGGCGACGCAGCGGGGGGCCGAGGGCGGCTCGATGCTGGCCCGGCCGGCGTCGGAGATCTCGGTCGCCGAGGTCCTCCGGGCGGTCGAGGGCCCGCTCGCGGCCGTCCGGGGCGTGCGGCCCGAGTCGCTGACGTACGAGGGCGCCGCGTCGTCGCTCGTCGACGTGTGGATCGCGGTGCGGGCGAGTCTCCGCTCCGTGCTCGACGTGGTCACGCTGGCCGACGTGGCGGCGGGCGAGCTGCCCGAGGTGGTCCGCGCAGCGGTGTCCGACCCGGCCAACTGGCAGCCCCGTTGACGGGAGAAGTCTAGACAAGTACCATACAAGTTGTGCGGTACCTCGACATCGCCCAGGAGCTCCGGGCCCGGATCGCCGCCGGCGCCGCCGGGTCGCTGCCGAGCGAGGCCGAGCTCGCACACGAGTACAGCGCGAGCCGGGTGACGGTCCGGCGGGCGCTCGACGCGCTGCGCGACGAGGGGCTCGTCACGAGCCGGCGCGGCGCGGGATGGTTCGTCGCGCTGGACCCGGTCCACCAGCCGCTCGGGCGCGTCACGACCGTCGAGGCCGCGCTCGAGGCCGCGGGCGCGGCACCGAGCCGGAGGGTCCTCGAGTTCGCGTTCGAGCCCGCGACGGGTGACGTCGCGAAGACGCTCGGGCTCGCGGCGGACGCGGACGTGCTGCGCGTGACGCGTCTCAACCTCGCCGACGACGAGCCGTTCGCGATCGTCACGGTATGGGTCGACGCCGCGCTCGGTGCGCACCTCAGTCGCGCCGACGTCGAACGGGCGACGTTCCACGAGCTCCTCCCGCTGCAGGGCGTCGAGCCCGGGCGCGTCGTGCAGACGATCACCGCGGTGTCCGCGTCCCGCGGCGACGCGCGCCGTCTCGGCATCCCGTCGGGGTCGCCGGTTCTCGCGTGCCGCCGCGTCACCTACGACCGTCGCGGCCGCGCCGTGATGCTCGCCGAGCATCGTTACGCCGCGCACCGCACGGCGTTCGAGGTCGAATTCCCGCTGTCCGTCGAGAACTGGAGCGAGCGATGACCGAGCCCGTGGGTCCGACCACACCACTGTCCCTCGTCGAGGACGTCTACGCCCGCTTCCCCGAGCGCGTCGCCACGACGCGCGCACGACTCGGCCGTCCGATGACGTTCGCCGAGAAGATCCTCGCCGCGCACGCGGACGACGCCACGACCGTCGGGCTCGCGCGTGGCGTCGACTACGCGGACTACCGGCCCGACCGAGTCGCCATGCAGGACGCGACCGCGCAGATGGCGCTGTTGCAGTTCATGCTCGCGGGCTTGCCGCGCGTCGCCGTCCCGACGACGGTGCACTGCGACCACCTGATCCAGGCGCACGTGGGTGCGGACGCCGACCTGCGGGTCGCGCAGGACGTGAACGCCGAGGTCTACGAGTTCCTGCGCAGCGTGTCGGCGAAGTACGGGATCGGGTTCTGGAAGCCGGGGTCGGGGATCATCCACCAGGTCGTGCTCGAGCAGTACGCGTTCCCGGGCGGAATGATGATCGGAACCGACAGCCACACGCCGAACGCCGGCGGGCTCGGGATGGTGGCGATCGGCGTCGGTGGCGCGGATGCGGTCGACGTCATGGCGGGGTGGCCGTTCAACACGCGCGTCCCGAAGCTGATCGGGGTGCGGCTCACGGGCACGCTGTCCGGCTGGACCTCCGCGAAGGACGTCATCCTCGCCGTCGCCGGGATCCTCACCGTGAAGGGTGGCACGGGCGCGATCGTCGAGTACTTCGGGCCCGGTGTGTCGTCGATCTCGGCGACGGGCCGGGCGACGATCTGCAACATGGGCGCGGAGATCGGCGCGACGTGCTCGCTGTTCCCCTACGACGAGCGCAGCGCGCGTTACCTGAAGGCGACGCGGCGCGAGGAGATCGCGGACGCGGCCGACCGGTGCGCGGACTTCCTGCGCAGCGATCCCGAGGTCGACACCGACCCGTCGCGCTTCTACGACCGCGTGATCGAGATCGATCTCGACCCGCTCGAGCCGCACCTTGTCGGCCCGCACACGCCCGACCTCGACCGTCCGATCTCCGCGCTGCCCGCGGAGGTCGCGCGCGAGGGCTATCCCACGGAGGTGTCGTCCGCGCTCGTCGGGTCGTGCACCAACTCCTCCTACGAGGACATCGGTCGCGCCGCGAACGTCGCACGGCAGGCGGCGGCGCGCGGGCTGCGCGTGCGGTCGCCGTTGCTCGTCACGCCCGGCTCCGAGCAGGTCCGGGCAACGATCGAGCGCGACGGGCTGCTCGCCGACCTGGAGGCGATCGGCGCGACCGTCCTCGCGAACGCGTGCGGCCCCTGCATCGGCCAGTGGCAGCGCGACGACATCCAGCCGGGCCAGCGCAACGCGATCGTCACGTCGTTCAACCGCAACTTCCCGCGGCGCAACGACGGCAACGCGGACACGCTCGCGTTCATCGGATCGCCCGAGACGGTGGTCGCCATGGCGTTGAGTGGCCGCCTCGACCTCGACTTCGTGCACGAGCCGATCACCGCGGAGGACGGCACGCAGCTGAAGCTCGAGCCGCCGGTCGCCGACGACCTGCCGTCGCGCGGCTACGACGCCGGCAGGTCCGGGTTCGTGGCGCCGGCGGACGACCCGTCGAGCGTGACGGTGGCAGTGGCGCGCGACTCCGAGCGCCTGGAGCTGCTCACGCCGTTCCCCGCGTGGGACGGCAAGGACCTGACCGGCTTGCGCGTCCTGATGAAGGCGGTCGGCAAGTGCACGACCGACCACATCTCGCCCGCGGGTCCGTGGCTCCGCTACCGCGGCCACCTGACCAACATCTCGGGCAACCTCTTCATCGGCGTCGACAACGCGTGGCCGACCGAGAAGCCGTTGCCGGAGCTCGCACGCGACTTCAAGGACGCCGGCATCCAGTGGATCGCGGTCGGTGACGAGAACTACGGCGAGGGCTCGTCACGCGAGCACGCGGCGATGGAGCCGCGCGCGACCGGCGGGCGTGCGATCGTGGCCCGCTCGTTCGCGCGCATCCACGAGGCGAACCTCAAGAAGCAGGGCGTGCTGCCGCTGACGTTCGCGGACCCGGCCGACTACGACAAGGTGCGCGCGGACGACGTCGTCGACGTGACGGGCCTGACGGCGCTGGCGCCCGGCTCCGCGGTCACGCTCGTGCTCCACCACGCCGACGGCACGACGGACTCCGTCCCGACGCGTCACACGATGTCGGAGGAGCAGATCGCCTGGTTCCGCGCCGGTTCCGCGCTCAACCTGCTCGCGCAGCAGCAGGCCGCTCGCACCTGACACGCCGTTCGTACCACGCGACGCCGTCGTCGTCGGAGACGGCGATCGCCTCCGCGATCGTGCGCGTGTGCCGCCGTCCTCGGGCGTGCGGAAGAACTGCTCGCCGGCAGCTGCCGCGAGGACGTGCACGATCCACGAGTTGATCGACACGCCCGCCGCGTCGGCCTTGGCTCGGATGGCGCGGTGCAGCTCCGGCGCGAGCCGGAGCGAGAGACGGGTCGGCATCCGATGGACGTATCGACGGGGTGTGACAACGATCGTCGTCCGGCGGTCGTGCACGGCTCTCGCGGCACGTGGCATCACATGCGGCATCACGAGTGGCATCACATGCGATGCCACGCTCGTGGCGGGGCGTGCATCGCCGGAGCCGCGGTGTCAGCGCAGCGCGCCGAGCTGCTGCTCGGTCGGTTCCGCACAGCAGAACCAGGACTCAGTGAGGTGCGGGCGGGGCGTCGCGGACGGCGTCACGGGACGGGGCGGCGCGCCGACCGCCTCGCGCACATGTGCGTACGTCTGGGTCAAGGGCTCGCCGCCGGCCGCAGCACGCTCGACGATCGCGGACAGCTCGCAATGGAGCGCGTCGATCGCCGGGTCACACGACCGCCACGTGTACGACAGCCGGTCGGCGTCGTAGCCGTCGACCACGGCCGCGACCTCGGGGTCGTCGAGGAGCAGCGATCCGGGCGGCAGCAGCAGCCGGATCGCGTACTGCACCGGGTCGACGCTCTCGACCAGGTCGTGATCGGCGACGAACTCCACGAGATCGCGCAGCTGTGCGCGCGTCGTCCACGGCGTGAAGGGCAGGAACGACGGCCGAACCTCGATGCCGTGCGCGCGCAGGAGGGCGACGGCTCGGACCTCATCGGCGACGGTGTGTCCCTTCGCGAGCCGTGCGAGCGTGCGGTCGTCGGTGCTCTCGAACGCGGACACGACGAACAGGCACCCGGAGTCCGCGAGCTCGCCCCAGACGTCGGCGTGGCGCAGGACGTGCTCGACCTTCACCGTGCAGTCGAACGTGAGCTCGGGATGCCGACGGTGCATCGCGCGCACGACCCGCAGCGAGTGGTGCACGCCGTTGAAGAAGTCCGGATCGGCGAAGGTGACGTGGCGGGCCCCGAGGTCGACGACGCGGTCGACGTCGCGCAGCACCGCGTCCTCCGAGACGATGCGGATGCGCCCGTCGTAGACGACGGGCACGGGACAGTGCCGGCAGCGGTGTGCGCACCCGCGGGACGTCTCGACGTAGCCGACGAGCCGCTCCTCGCCTCCGATCACGAGCCGGGCGTAGCGCTCCAACGGCGGGAGCGCGTCAAAGGCAGGATCCGCGCTGCGCCGAGCCCGCGTCAGCTGCACGGCGTCACCCGCGACGCCCGTCTCCACCCACCGCACGAGCGCGGGCGCGTACTCCCCGGCGACGACGGCGTCCGCCACGTCGGCACACGCGGCCGCGTACAGCCCGTAGCAGCACGTCGGCTGCGCGATGGACGGGATGATCTCGCGCGCCATGCGCGCGGCGGTGTGCATCGGCACCGCGACCAGGACCCGTTCGACGCCGTCGAGCACGCCCACGTCCCACGCGTCGAGCGCGAGATCGACGACGCGCACGTCGTGTCCTCGCGCACGCAGCGCGCCGGCCGGACCAGCGACGTGCAGCGGTGGGTGACCGAGCTCGTAGGCCGAGACCAGGAGGACGCGCATCGACGCCCAGGCTACGCGTCGATCTCGACGTCGAGCGCGTCGACCGCCTGGCGCAACGTCGACTCCACGGCCTCGGGGCTCGTGCCGTGCGCGAACACGAACCCGAGATAGCGGTCGCCGTCCGGCAACGGGACGACGCGCCGTCCGGGAGCGATCGTGATCTCGACGCCGTCGACGCCCGGCATCGCGCGCACGGCGTCGACGCCGTGCACGCCTGCCAGCGTCCCGGCGCGCGGGATCGGCAGCATGACGACCCCGGACGCCGCGTGCGCGCGCTGCAGGGAGCCGAGCGCGCGGCCCGTCGCCTGCCGCAGGATCAGCTCCTCCAACGACACGCCGATGCCGAACACCAGCGCGCGTGAGCACAACCCGCCGATCGAGCGGGCGGCGACCTCGAGCACGACGGCGACGCCGGGCGACGGGATGCGCAGCTCCGCGTGCACCGGGCCGGTGCGCAACCCGATCGCCGACGCGGCCGCCTGCGTGACGCGTGCGATCTCGCGCTGGGTCACGTCGGGGTGACGCGACGGCGTCACGAACATCGTCTCCTCGAAGTACGGCCCGACGAGCGGATCGGGCTTGTCGAAGAGCGCGAGCACCTGGAGATCGCCGTCGTGCAGCAGGCCTTCGAGCGCGACCTCCGCGCCCGGCACGTAGCGCTCGACGAGCAGCGGCCATCCACCCTGGATCGACGCGACACGGTCGGCAACCGCGCGCACCGCGTCGACGTCGTCGACGCGGATGACCCCGCGGCTCGCCGACAGCGCGACCGGCTTCACGACTACGGGAACCCCGATGTCGCGGGCCGCGTCGACGGCACTCCCGGCGTCGTCGACCACCCGGTGCTCCGGCTGTGGAACCTCGCCACGAGACAACCGCAGCCGCATCTCGGCCTTGTCGCGCGTCGCGGCAGCCGCGTCCGGCGGGTTGTGCGGCAGCCCGAGCTTCTCGGCCGCGGTCGCCGCCACGACGACACCCTGGTCGTCGACCGCGAGGACGGCGTCGAGCGCGCTCTGCCGATCGAGGGCGCCGATCGCGTGCACCGCGGCATCGACGTCCGACATCGGGACGACAGCCGCCTGGCCCGGCGACACGTCCGCCAGGACCTGGGGCTCCTCGGAGCCGATCACGACGTCGAGGCCGAGCCGGCGCGCCGCGGCGACGAAGTCCCGGGCCCGGTACGTCGACGTCGGCAGCAGGAGGAGCGCGCGAGGCACGGACCTATCATCGCGGCATGACCGAAACCGGCACCGTCCAGCCCCTGCTCACGTTGACGGACCGGGCGCGCGACAAGGTCCTCGAGGTGCGGGCCGCGGAGCCCGAGCCCGACACGCTCGCGCTGTGGCTCGAGGTCAGCGGCGTGTCGGGGAACACGTACACCTACGACATGTACTTCCAGCGGGCCGACGAAGCCGGCCCCGACGATGCCGTCCAGCGCCACGACGACCTCTCGGTCGTGATCCCCTCCGAGAGCGTCGACAAGGTGCGCGGCTCGACACTCGACCTCCAGGGCGGAGGCATGGTCCTCCAGAACCCGAACCGGCCGCCCGCGAGCCCCCCGATGGGTGCCCGCCCGGCGGGCGACCTGAGCGGCGAGGTCGCGCAGCGCGTCCTCCAGGTGATCGACCAGCAGATCAACCCGGCGATCGCCGCGCATGGCGGCCGCGCCGATCTCGTCGCCGTCGAGGACGCGGTCGCGTACCTTCGCCTCAGCGGTGGTTGCCAGGGCTGCGGCCTCGCGGCCGTCACCCTCAGCCAGGGGATCGAGGTCGCGATCCTCGACGCCGTCCCCGAGATCACGCGCGTGGTCGACGTGACCGATCACGCGAGCGGCGAGAACCCCTACTTCGAGTCGGCGAAGAAGTAGCTACGAGAAGCGCTGCGCGTCCTGGGACGCGTACTGCGCGACCGCCGCGTCCGCGACCGCGTTCCGTTCGATCGACGCGACGACCTCGGCGAGCTTCGACGCGGGGATCGCGCACGTCATCTCCGTGCTCGGCATCCCCGTGCGGACGCGGCTCAGCATGCAGCCGACGCTCGCCGCGATCTCACCCTGCTCCTTGGCGATGGCGACGATGTGGCACTGCGGCTTGCCCTCGACACGGAGCCCCGGCACGGCGTCCGACAAGACCATCAGCTGCTTCGCGTTCAGGCGGATGAACACGACGTCCGGGTCGACGCGTGTCGCCGCGAGCGGTCCGTAGACGACCGCGCCCGGCTTCTCGTGCACGACCGGGATCTGCGGCACGACGTCCATCGTCACCCAGCCCGACTCGAGCAGCGCGGCGACGTCGCCGTTCCCCGCCACCTCGTCGAGCGTCTTGAACCCGTGCGTCATGCTGCCGACGCTGCAGTTCGCGTGGTCCTGCGCCACGGTGCTGAACGTACGGTCCGAGCCGTGCATCCAGAAGACGCACCCCGCCGGGACGCGCCCGGTCCGGCCGTCGGGTGCCGGTGACGGCATCGGCGCATCGAACGGCGCGACGTCTGGCGGTGGCTCGCTCGCGAACGTGATCGCCATCGGCGCCGCGGTCAGGTGCAGGTTCGACTGCAGCGCGTCCGAGAGCTCGGCCCAGGAGGAGTTCGCCATGCCGGCGAACCTACTGCGTCGAGCTTCCCGTCCGGAGCCTCCGGAGCCGACCGGTCACGTCCGCGAACGCGACGAGGAACAGGTCGACGTCGGCATCGGTCGTGGTCCACCCGACGCTCACCCGCAGCGCGTGGTCGCCGTCGAGGCCCATTGCCTGCAGGACGGGCGACGGCTCGAACGTCTCGCTCGAGCACGCGGACCCCGAGTGGACGGCGACGCCGCGCTGGTCCAGCGCGAGGAGGATCGGCTCGGCCTCGACGCCGTCGACCTCGAGGCACACGAGATGGGGGAGGGCCGCGTCGCGGTCGCCGAGCACGCGGACGCCCGTGACCGCGGTGCACGCGCCGCTGACGATGCGATCCACCTGGCGGCGTGCGGTCGCGGCCTCCGTCGCGAGCCGGTCGCCCTCGACGAGCTCCGCGGCCGCGGCGCCGAACCCGACGATGGCGGGGACGTTCTCGAGACCGCCGCGCCGTGCGCGTTCCTGCGCGCCGCCGACGACGAACGGCGGGATGCGCAGTCCGCGCCGTACGAGCAGCGCGCCCGTCCCGGCCGGGCCTCCGAGCTTGTGCGCGGTGATCGAGCACAGATCGGCACCGAGCGAGCGGAAGTCGAGCGGCACGTGACCGACTGCCGCGCACGCGTCGACGTGGACGAGGACGTCGGTACCCGCGCAGACGGCCGCTGCGTCCTGCAGGGTCCCGACCTCGTGGTTGGCGAGCTGCACGCTGACGAGCGCGGTGTCGTCGCGGACGGCGTCGAGCACGGCGGCCGGGTCGTAGTGTCCGGTGCCGTCGACACCGACGACGGTCACGTCGGCGCCGCTCCGCCGGCACGCGTCGAGCACCGACGAGTGCTCGACCGCGGTGGTCACGACGTGTGCCGGATCCGACGCGCGCGCGATCGCGCCGTAGATCGCCATGTTGACGGCCTCGGTCCCGCCGGACGTGAACACGACCTCGCGCGGTCGCGCACCGACGAACGCGGCGATGCGGTCGCGCGCGTCCTCGACCGCGACGCGCGTCGCCCGGCCCTCCGCGTGCAGGCGCGCCGGGTCGCCGTGGTGCTCGCGCAGGTACGGGACCATCGCGTCGAACGCGACGGGACGGAGCGGCGACGTCGACGCGTGGTCGAGGTATGCGCGCGTCAAACCCGCGTGACGCAGTGCGCGTCGCCGTCGGGGCGCGACGCCTCGACGCGCGGCTCGACGTCGCGCGAAAGGCCGGCGAGCATCCCGCGGATCATCCCGCGGTCGACCGCGCAGACGACGTGCGGGTACCGCTGCGCGGCTTCACCGAA
Organism: Acidimicrobiia bacterium; assembly: GCA_035651955.1. NCBI lineage: Bacteria > Bacillati > Actinomycetota > Acidimicrobiia > Acidimicrobiia bacterium. The sequence goes on along the minus strand of DASRES010000016.1, from coordinate 29,517 downwards.
CGGGCAGCACTCGGCGACGATCGCGAGCGAGCGGCCGCGCGCCTCGGTGTGGGCGGCGAAGCCGTGCGCGGTGAGCGCGTCGGCGACGGCGACCATCGCGGTGCTGAGCGAGCGGTGGGCGCGGTTCGCCGCGTCGGCGCCCGTCCCCATGCGCTCCGCGAGTGCCAGGCCGTACTCGAACCCGACCTCGTCGGCCATCTCCGCGGCCCGGTCGGGGCCGAGCATCTCGAGCGCGCGCGCGAGGAGCTGACCGAGCAGGTCGTCGCGACGAGGCGGGAACGCGAGCGTGGCGTCGACCTCGCTCGTGCGATATCGCTTCGACGGCCGCCCCGCGGTGCCGGCCGCGCGACCGGCGGCGACCGTGAGGTACCCGCCGCCCGTCAGCTTCTCGAGGTGGTGGCGGGCGACGTTGGGGTGCAGCTCGAACCGGTCGGCGACCTCGCTCGCGGTGACACCGCCGGCAGGTGACGCGGTCGCGTCCCGGACGAAGAGGTAGATGTCCCGCCGGGTGGGATCGCCGAACGCGCTCGTCACCGCGGCGACGGACGCCGTGAACTCGTCCGCGGTCATGGGCCTGCTGTCGGGCACGCCCGATATTCTACCTATGTCCGTAGTGGAAATCCCCCGGGACGCCGATCATGCCCGTCGACCGCCCGCTGCTCGCCGTGCTCCGAACCGTCGACGACCCGCGCCTCGGGCGCTCGATCGTCGAGCTCGGCATGGTCAAGGGCGCGACCGTCGAACGGGGGACGGCGGTCGTCGCGGTGGCGCTGCCGCTCGCACCCGCCGACGACGGCGCGGAGCTCCGCCGCCGGATCGTGCACGCGACGCGGGGTGTCGAGGGCGTGGAGCGGGTCGAGGTCGACCTGCGCGCGATGGACGAGGACGAGCGCAAGGCGGTCGCGAAGGTCTTGAAGGGCGTCTCGCCGCTCAGCCTGACCGACGCGTCGGCAGCCGGGAGCCAGTCCCGGCCGCGCACCAACCCGTTCACGGAGTCGCGGACACGGGTGCTCGCGATCGCGTCGGGCAAGGGCGGTGTCGGGAAGTCGTCCGTCACGACGAACCTCGCGATCGCGCTCGCACGACGGGGCCGCGACGTCGCCGCGCTCGACGCCGACGTCTGGGGGTTCTCGATGCCGCGCATGCTCGGCGTCGACGAGCCGCCCGACCTGATCGACGACGTCATCGTCCCGCCGGTCGCGAACGGCGTCCGTCTCGTGTCGATGGGGTTCTTCGCGCGCGAGGACCAGGCCGTCGTGTGGCGCGGTCCGATGCTGCACAAGGCACTCGAGCAGTTCCTCACCGACGTGCACTGGGGCGATCCCGACTACCTCGTCGTCGACATGCCGCCCGGCACCGGCGACGTCTCGATCTCGATGGCGCAGTTCCTGCCGCGCGCGGAGGTGATCGTCGTGACCACGCCGCAACCCGCCGCGCAGAAGGTCGCGCAGCGCGCCGCCGCGATGGCGCGCAAGGTCAACCTGTCGGTCGTCGGTGTGGTCGAGAACATGTCGTGGTTCCGCGGCGACGACGGGACGGCGTACGAGATCTTCGGCGCCGGCGGCGGTCAGGAGCTGGCCGACGAGCTCGGCGTGCCGCTCCTCGGGCGCGTGCCGCTCGTCCCCGCGCTGCGCGAGGGCGGCGACGAGGGCCGACCGATCGTCGTGTCGGATCCCGACGACGAAGCCGCGCGCGCGTTCTGCGCCGTCGCCGAGAAGGTCGACCGCGAGCTCGCACCGACGAAGCGCGCGCACCCCGAGCTCCGCATCACGTGACCAACGGTCCCGCAGGACCGCCCCTCAGCGCACCGCCAGGATCGCCCGCTCGCCGGCCGCCGCGTGACCCGGGACCGAGCAGTAGAGCTCGTAGTCGCCGCGGTGGAGGCGGATCGTCCCCGTCGTCGGGCCCATGGGGACGCGCAGCTCGAACCGTGACGCCGGGATTCCCGCGATGCGCAAGAAGTGCGTGCCGCCCTCGTCGGTGTAGTCGATCCGTACGAGCCCCGCAGGCACCGTCAAGCGGTCCACGGTGAGCTGCAACGTCGGCAGCGACGCGACGTGCACGACCGGTCCGCTCGCTGACTCGCACCGAGCAGCTGCGCGTACCACTGTGCGCTGCGGGCGGGATCGCGGACCGTGAGGCAGATCTCGACTCGCCCGGTGAGCGCCGGCAACGTGCCACCTCTCGTCGAAGCCTGTGACCAGGCTGACACCGGACTCGTTCACATGACCGTCAATCCCGTCAGCGGGCATTGGATGTCATGTGAATGCGCGACGACCGGTCCCGCGGGACCGCCGGACCCGGGGCACTACGATCGCCCGAGCCGCGGACGCACCGAGAGAAGGAAGCGCATGGAAGTCACGATCGGGGTCGTGTACACGTCGAAGGAGCTGTCGGTCGAGGTCGACGGCCCGCCGGACGACGTGATCGCGAAGGTCGACGCCGCGGTGAAGGACGGTGCCCCCGTGCTGTGGCTGACGGACAGCAAGGGCCGGCGCGTCGGCGTCGCCGTCGACAAGATCGCCTACGTGGAGATCGCGGCGGAGGACGCGCACCGGCGGGTCGGGTTCGGTCGCTCGTAGGCGCTCGCGTCACGTGCCTCCTGCCGCCGCGCCGGCGCTGCTCGAGCGTCGCCTCCTCTTCTTCTCCGGCAAGGGCGGCGTCGGCAAGAGCACCGTCACCGCGGCGATGGCGCTGCTCGCCGCGCAGCAGGGCAAGCGCGTGCTCGTCGTCGAGGTCGACGCCAAGGGCGACCTGACCGACTTCTTCGAGCACCAGCCCGTCGGGTTCGACCCCGTCGAGGTCCAACCTGGGGTGTTCGTCATGACGATGAACACCGAGGCGTCGCTGCGCGAGTACCTCCGCCTCAACCTCCGCATCCCGGTCCTCGGCCGCATCGGACCGCTGGCGAAGGCGCTCGACTTCGTCGCGAGCGCGGCGCCCGGCGTCAAGGAGATCCTCACCGTCGGCAAGGTGTGTTGGGAGGTGCGGGAGTCGCTCGAGGGTCGAGCGGACTGGGATCTCGTGCTCGTCGACGCCGCCGCGACCGGCCACATCGTCGCCCAGCTCGGCGCGCCCGAGGCGATCCGCGAGCTCGTGTCCGTCGGTCCGGTGCGCGCGCAGACGGAGTGGATGAGCGAGCTGCTCGCCGACGAGTCGGTCACCGCGCTCAACGTCGTCACCACGCCCGAGGAGATGCCCGTCAACGAGACGATCGAGCTCGTGGGGCGCGTGCGCGGCGAGCTGCACGTCCCGCTCGGGACGGTCGTCGTCAACCGCGTGCTCCCCGAGCTGTTCACCCACGCCGACGAGGAGACGTACGAGGCGCTGCGCGAACCGACCGCGACGGCCGCGCTCGTCGACGCGCTCGGCGGCGAGCAGGCCGCGCGCGGTACGACCGCCGTCCTCGACGGCGCGCGCCTCGCGGTGTCGCTGCGCCGCACGCGCGCCGCGCATCTCGCGGAGCTCCGGCACGCGGTGGATCTCCCGACGCTGTTCCTCCCGTACCTCTTCGTGCGCGGTCACGGCCTGCGCGTGACGCGCATGGTTGCCGACGCGCTCGGGCAGGAGTTGGGTCTGTGAGCCGCACGGGGCTGGAGCCGCTGCTCGCGACCAAGGAGGTCGTCGTCTTCTGCGGGTCGGGTGGCGTCGGCAAGACGTCGATGGCGGCGGCCTCCGCGCTCGAGGCCGCGACCCGGCTCGGCGGGAACGTGCTCGTGCTGACGATCGATCCGGCCCGCCGCCTCGCCTCGGCGCTGGGGCTGGAAGGCGGGCTCGGCAACGTCGAGCGACGGGTGCCCGACGAAGCGTTGAAGCGCGCGGGCATCGAGCCGCGCGGCGAGCTGTGGGCCGCCATGCTCGACACGAAGCAAGGCTGGGACGACCTCGTGCTCCGCCACGCGCCCGACCAGGAGACCGCGTACCGAATCCTCGAGAACAGGCTCTACCACAACATCACCGCACGCTTCGTGCAGAGCCACGACTACATCGCGATGGAGCGGCTGTACGAGGTGCACGGGACCGGCAAGTACGACCTGATCGTCATCGACACGCCGCCGACGCGCAACGCGATGGACTTCCTGGACGCGCCGAAGCGCATGGCCGAGTTCTTCGGCGGCCGGCTGCTGCGCTGGTTGACGATGCCGTACCGCATGGGCGGTGGCCGGGGCGCGCGGATGATCAACGTCGCGAGCCGGCCCTTCTACCAGATCGCGGACCGCATCCTCGGGAGCCAGTTCCTGCAGGACATCGCGGAGTTCTTCCTCAACTTCCAGTCGATGTACGACGGGTTCGTGACGCGCGCACGCGCGGTCGAGCGGTTGTTGCACGACCGGCGCACGACGTTCGCTGTCGTCTCGACGCTGGAGGCCGCACCGCTGCGAGAGGCGGAGTTCTTCATGGACGCGCTCGTCGCCCGGGACTACCACCTCGGCGCGCTGGTGCTGAACCAGACGCTGCCCGCGTACCTCCGGTCTCCCGACGGCGCGCTCGTGGCCGACCGTCTGGTCGCGGAGGCCGACGTCCCTGCGCGCGCGCTCGAGGAGGTCGGCGTCCCGGCACTCGCGCAGCCCGACCGCACGGCGCGCGTGTTGCACACGATCGGCGACTCGTTCCGGAACTTCGCGGTCGTCGCCAAGCGCGAGGCCGAGCTGCGCGCCGAGCTCGCCGACGTGCCCGACGTGGTCGTCGACGTTCCCCGCTTCGAGGCCGACATCCACGACCTCGCCGGCCTCGCCCTCGTCGGCCGCACGCTCTTCGCGTGACGGGCGTGCGCCCGCGGCCCGTACGATCGTCGTGTGGCGGTCATCGACGAGCTCGTGGTCGGCAACACCGACCTGCACGGTGACGACCTCGCGCACGCGCGCCGGCTCGTCACGTCGTGGCGCCTGCTCGCCGACCTCTGCTTCACCGACCTCCTGATGCTCGCCCCGGTGGCGGGGGAGGAGGCCCACCGGTTCGTCGTCGTCGGGCAGGTGCGGCCCACGACCGGCCAGACGCTCTACCCGGCCGACATGATCGGCACCGTCGTCGACGAGGTCGAGCGCCCGCTGCTCAGCCGGACGTGGCGCATCGGCGAGATCGTCGAGGGTGACGCGACGGTCCTCGGCGCGAAGGAGCGCATCCGTGTGCAGTGCATCCCGGTGCGCCGCGAGGACCGGATGATCGCGATCGTCACGCGCGAGACCGCGGCGACGCTCGGGCGCCGTCTGGGCGAGCTCGAGCGCGTCTATCTCGAGGTGTTCGAGCGGCTCTCACGCATGGTCGCCGACGGCACGTTCCCCTTCGGTCGCGACGAGCTCGCGCCGGCCGAGAGCCCGGCGGTCGGCGACGGGTCGATCGTGCTCGACGCCGACGCCAAGATCCGGTTCGCGAGCCCCAACGCGGTGAGCTCGCTGCACCGCATGGGGATCCACGCGTACACGACGGGCCTGCACCTCGCCGAGCTCGGATTCGAGGACGCGGCCGTGCACACGGCGATGCGCGCACGCGCGCCGGTCACCGAGGAGATGGAGCGCGGCGAGATCTCGTTGCTCATCCGCGCGATCCCGTTGCTCGAGGGGCACCAGGCGGCGGGCGCGCTCGTGCTCATCCGCGACGTGACCGAGGTGCGGCGCCGTGACCGCATGCTCATGTCGAAGGACGCGACGATCCGCGAGATCCACCACCGCGTGAAGAACAACCTCCAGACGATCGCCGCGTTGCTGCGCCTGCAGGGCCGGCGGCTGCGCTCGGCGGAGGCCCAGCAGGCGATCGAGGAGTCGGAGCGGCGGATCCGGTCGATCGCGATCGTGCACGAGACGCTGTCACGCGACGCGAGCGACGTGGTCCCGTTCGACGACATCGTCCGGCCGCTCGTGCGCGTCGTCGAGGAGACGGTCTCGACGCCTGAGGACAGCCTGCACTTCGAGGTCGACGGGTCCGCCGGCAGCCTGCCCGGCGAGATCGCGACCCCGCTCGCGGTGGTGCTCAACGAGCTCATGCAGAACGCGGTCGACCACGCGTTCCCCTCGGACGGGCAGCGCCCGCGCGACGGCCGCGTGCAGGTGCGGCTCCGGCGCGCGCCCGACGAGCTGAGCGTCGACGTCGTCGACAACGGCGTCGGGCTCGCGCCGTCGTTCTCGCTCGAGTCGTCGAAGGGACTCGGGCTGTCGATCGTGCAGGCGCTCGTGACCGGTGAGCTCGCGGGGACGATCGAGATGCGCGACGGCGAGTCGGGCACGTGGGTCCACGTGACGATCCCGATCGCCGCGCCGCGCGTCGGCTTGCAGGCCGGCTCCCCGACCGGATGACCGGCCGCTCGGGCAGGGACCTAGCCGGCGGCGACCTCGTCGCTCATCCAGGCCTTCCGCAGCTTGCGCCGCTCCTCCTCGGTGGTGCCGCCCCACACGCCGGCCTCCTGGTTGGTGGCCAGCGCGAACTCGAGGCACTCGCCGGTGACGGTGCACTGCGCGCAGATGTGCTTCGCCGCCGCGATCTGGTCGACGGCGAGACCCGTCGCACCGACGGGGAAGAAGAGCTCGGGGTCGGTGTCCCGGCAGGCCGATCGGTTCCGCCAGGCGCCGGCATCCCAGTCGTGTGTGCGGATCCAGGTGAGCGCCACGAAGCCTCCGTCTCGAATCGCGTGTCCCCCCGACGCCGCCGGTACCGCGCCCCCTGCACCCCCGGGCTGCCGTCCGACGCGTGGCTCGTCGGCAGGCTAACGCCGTCACATTTTCCGGCGCAAGGGTCCCGACCAGCACTTTTCCGCGGCCGTGGGGTGCAAGGATGAAACACGTTCCTGTCGTGCTGGCCCACCGCGGCGCGTCTCGAGCCGCGCCGGAGAACACGCTCGCCGCCTTCCGCGCCGCGGCGGCGCTCGGTGCGGACGGCGTCGAGCTCGACGTCCGCCGCGCCGCGGACGGCACGCTCGTCGTCCACCACGACCCGCTCGGCGACGGTCCGCTCGCGGCGGACGTCCCGACCCTGGACGAGGCACTGGACGTCGTCACCGGCATCGTCGACGTCGAGGTGAAGGCGTTGCCGACCGAGCCCGACTACGACCCGGGCCACCCTGTCGCGACCGCGGTCGCGCGCGTCGTCGGGGCGCGGTCGATGTACGACCGCGTGATCGTGTCGTCGTTCGACGCCGTCGCGCTCGACCGCGTCCGCGCCGCCGATGCCCGCGTCCGCACGGGCTGGCTGACGCTGGCCGGCTTCCCGGTCGACGAGGTCGTCGCGCTCGCACGCGGGCGTGGCTACGACGCGGTCCACCCCGAGCGGCGCGCGCTCCTGGACCACGACGCCCGCGCGCTCGTCGCGCTCGCGCACGACGCGGGGATCGCCGTGAACACGTGGACGGTCGACGATCCCGGCGAGGTGCGCGCCCTCGCCGCCGCGGGTGTGGACGGGATCATCACGAACGTTCCCGATCTGGCGCGCGACGCGTTGGGTCGACCGGTGTGACGACGGTCAGCGCGTCGGGCTCGTAGGCGATCGTCAGCTCGTCGACCTCGCCGAGGTACTCACCGTCGACCTGGTACGGGAAGGGGCCGTGCCCGGTGACACGGACGCGCGCCGCCGCGTGCCGCAGCGCGATCCCGGGGTTGTGGCGGATGAACCGGCCGGAGCCGAGCGCGGACGCCGCGACACGCAAGATGTCGGTCGTGCGCCGGGTCGTCATGATCATGAGCTCGAACGGCGCGTCGAGCGCCGCGGCCGGTGCCACGACCACGGGACGGCTGCCGAAGAACGTGTACGGCGTCGTGTTGGACACGATGGTGAAGATCGCGTCGCGGACCGCATCGCCGTCTGCGCCGTCGACGGCGACGTCGAACCGTCCGCGCCGGTGATCGTACGTGCGAAGCCAGGTCTCGAACGCGGCGTACGTGAACAGCGGCGGAGCCGCGAACCGCTTCAGGACCGAACGCCGCTCGGCCTGCTCGATCACCGCCGCGTCGAAGCCGATGCCGCAGTGGAACACGAAGTGTCGACCCTCCACGGAGCCGAGACCGATGCGCCGGAACGACGCCGCGTCGAGCGACTCGAGCAGCTCCGCGGTCGCCTCGACCGGATCGCGCGAGATCCCGAGCGTGCGCGCGAACACGTTCGTCGACCCGCCGGGCAGCGGCGCGAGCGCGGTACGGGTTCCCGCGAGACCGTCGGCGGCCTCGTTGAGGGTGCCGTCACCGGCGAGCACGACGACGACGTCCACCCCGTCCATCGCAGCGCCCCGGGCGAGCCGGGCCGCATGCCCGCGACGGCTGGTCTCCGCCACCTCCAGCTGGTGGTCCGCGCCGAGTGCCTTCTGGATCACGACGCGACGGCGCGGCGTGACGGCCGACGCCACCGCGTTGACGATCAACAGCACGCGCACGGCCGGAGGATAGGTGCCTGCCCGTAGTGTGACGGCGTGGACCGACGACGCGCGTGGCGCGAGCTGACCGCCGAGGTCGTCGAGTGCCGCAAGTGCCCGCGCCTCGTCGAGTGGCGCGAGGCAGCCGCGTCCGAGCCCCGTGCCGCGTTCCGCGGGCAGCAGTACTGGGCCCGTCCTGTCCCCGGCTTCGGTGACACCGGCGCGCGTGTCCTCGTCGTCGGCCTCGCGCCGGCGGCGCACGGCGGGAACCGGACGGGTCGCATCTTCACGGGTGACCGCTCCGGCGACTGGCTCTTCGCGTCGTTGTACCGCACCGGGTTCGCGAACCAGCCGACGTCCGTCTCGTGCGACGACGGGCTCGAGCTGCGCGACGTGTACGTCGCCGCGGCAGTCAGGTGCGCACCGCCCGCGAACCGCCCGACGACCGAGGAGCGCGACACCTGCCTCCCGTACCTCGCGCGCGAGCTGGACCTCCTGACGAGCGTGCGTGTCGTCGTCGTCCTGGGCGGCTTCGCGTACGACGCGTTCGCGCGCGTCCACACGCTCCCGAAGCCGCGTCCACGCTTCGGACACGGTGTCGAGGTTCGTGCGGGCGATCTCACCGTCGTGTGCTGCTATCACCCGAGTCAGCAGAACACGTTCACCGGCAAGCTGACCGAGCCGATGACCGACGCCGTGTTCGTGCGTGCGCGCGAGCTCGCCGCAGGTCGTCAGAGCGCGAGCAGCTCGCCGACCGCGTAGACGACCGCGAGCACACCGAGCATCGTGGCGACGGTGAGCCGCAACGAGCGGTCCGACGCGCGGATCGCGAGGATCGCGCCGAGCCGCGCACCGGGGATCACGCCGACCGACAGCGGGATCGCGTACGACCAGTCGATGTCGTTCAGGAAGGCGTGCGTGATCGTGCTCGGCACGGCGAGGACACCGACGCACGCGAGCGATGTCGCGACCGCCTCCTTGATCGACAGCCCGATCCACTCCGAGAAGGCGGGAACCATCACCACGCCGCCGCCGACGCCGAGGAGCCCGCTCAGCGCGCCCGCGCCGACGCCCGTCAGCGCGAACCGCCACCACGCCCGGTTCGGCGCGTGCACGACCGCGGTCGCGACGGCCGACGACGAGCCGGCCCGCGCGTCGGCGTCCTCCATCGCGGCCATCGTGTCGGGCTCCGCCTCGGCGATCGCGTCCTCGGGCTTCGCGGTGCGCGCCATGCGCCACGCCGTGAACCCGATCAGCGCGGCCGTCGCGACCATCAGCAGGTGGCCGTGGCCGGGGACGTGGTGCGACGCGAGCGACCCGAGCACCGCCGCGGCGATCCCGGTGAGCGACGTCCACGACACGGCGCGCAGCCGGATCAGTCCCTCGCGCCGGTACCGCAACGTCCCGCTGACGGCGGACGGCAGGATCGACGGCAGCGTCGTGCCGACCGCGTCGATCGCGTTGACGCCGAGGACGCGGATCGCGGGCGTCGACACGGTTGCCCCGCCGACGCCGAACATGCCGGACAGCACCCCGGTTGCGACGCCGACGACCAGCGTCACGAGCGTGCGCCACGGCTCCGGCATGGAAACCGCAAGCTAGTGCGCGGGAGGCGGCGGGTACGCTTCGCGCCATGCCGGCCGAACCACTGCTCCGTGGTCTCTACGTCCCGCTCGTCACGCCGTTCACGTCCTCGGGCGAGGTCGCGCTCGACGCCGTCGAGCAGCTCGCCAGCGAGTACCTCGACGCCGGCGCGACGGGCATCGTCGCGTTGGGCTCGACCGGGGAGGCGAGCGCGCTCGACGCCTCCGAGAAGCAGGCCGTCGTCGACACGTGCGCGCGCGTCTGCGCGACGCGCGGCGCGCAGCTCGTCGTCGGTGCCGGGACCAACAACACGGCGGCGACGATCGCCGCGGTGGAGTCACTGCGCGGCACGCCCGCGCTCACCGCGATCCTCGTCGTCGTGCCGTACTACGTGCGACCGTCCGAGGACGGCATCGTGGCGCACTTCGAGGCCGTTGCCGAGGCGAGCCCGGTACCGCTCGTCCTCTACAACATCCCGTACCGCACTGGGCGCGTGCTCAGCGCGCCGAACGTGCTGAAGCTCGCGGCGAACCGCAACATCGCCGGGCTGAAGCAGGCGGTCGGCGGACTCGACGCCGACACGCTGCAGATCCTCGCCGGCGCGCCCCACGACTTCGCCGTCCTGTGCGGCGACGACGCGTACATCTACCCGACGATGCTCATGGGCGGCGCGGGCGCGATCGCGGCGGCGTCGCACCTGTGCACGCCGCGCTTCGTCGCGATGGTCGAGTGCGGTCTCGCCGGCAAGCTGGACGACGGGCGCGCGCACGCGGAGGCGCTCCTCCCGGTGGTGCAGGCCGGATTCTCCGAGCCGAACCCCTGCGTGTTCAAGGCCGCGCTCCACGCGCAGGGTCGCATCCCGTCGCCCGACGTGCGGCTGCCCCTCATCAACGCGTCGGCGAGTGCGCTGCGGCGGGCGCTGGACGCGGTCGACGCCGCCTCGCTGCACTGACCGCGACGCGCCGAGTGATCAAGACGCCGACGACGACGACGAGCCCGACGAGCGCGCCCACGCGAAGGTTGCGCACGAGCGGCGCGGCGAACGTCGACCACACGGCGTCGAACGCCTGACGCCCCGTCTCGTCCGGGATGGACGACCGCACGTGTCCACGTGTGACGCGCAGCGCGACGAGCACCAGGACGCACGCGATCGCGATCCCCGCGCCCGCGATCGCGAGCTCGTGGCCGCGCCGCCGCGCGAGCACGGTGCCGAGGGCGAGAACGCCGACGGCCGCCAGCGGCAACAGGTACTGCAGGTGCTTGGCGATCGCGACGGCGGTCCACAGCTGTCGGGCGTCCGAGCGCTGCGCGATGACGATGGGTGTGATCTCGTCGTCGGCGGGGAGCAACGACGCGAGGCGCGGGTCGAAGCCGCGCAGCGTCGCGCGCACGCGGTCGACGGGTGGTCGGAGGTCGAGCTCGAGCCGCGGCGCGCCGTCGACGACCTGCGTGTGGACGCGGCCGATCGCACGCCGCAGCAGCGTCCGCAACGGCTGTGTCGCCAGCACCGCCGACGTCACCTGCTCGAGGACCGCCCGGTCGGCCGGCGTCGCCCGTGAGCCCGCCGCGGTGATCTGGTTCAGCACCTGCGCGCTGATCTCGCGCTGGACGCGCTCGTCCCCGAGCAGGTTGTCCACGTGACGCGAGAACTGGCGCGAGGCGAGGACGTCGACTCGCAACCAGGTCGCGGCGGCGGCCATCGGCGCGAGCAGCGCACCGACGACGATGCACGCGACGACCGCGATGCTGCGCACGCGCCTCAACGCGACCTCGCGATCGCGCGCTCGACGGCCGCCTGGACGACGGGGTCCTGGGGCAGCCCGAGGTGCCAGCACGGGGGCGCGCTCGCGTAGAGCGACGCGCGCGCGAGCAGCACGAGCGGCTGGAGACCGGCGAGCTTCGTGACGTCGCCGACCGGCTCGTACAGCGGGGCGGCGCACGGGATCGTCGTGCTCCGCCCCGCGCCCCCGGCCGGTGTCGCGGCCGACGGCGTGCCGACGACGAGGTCGCCCGGGTGCGCGAGCGCGACCGTGGGGCCGTCGAGCACGCGCACCGTCAACGACACGTCACCTGCGATCGCGTCGACGGGGACCGACGACGGGAACGGCGGCAAGGCCTCGAGCTGGGGCGAACCGACCTCCATCGCGCGCGCGGCCGGTGCACGGGACTGCGACAGCAGCTGGCACAGGGGCTGCAGCGGCACGTTCTCGTGCGGCTTCGCGGGCGGTCCACACCCGACGCGCAGCAGCGCACCGAGGAGGGACGGGTTCGCGCCCTTCGCCTGCTGCCACAGCTGGGTCGCGGCGGACGCGAGGAACGACCCGGTCTCAGGAGTCCCGATCGTGACGACGAGCGCGAGGTCGTCGGCGACCGCGCGGTCGCCGACGTGCTGCGCGGCGGCGAAGCGCGCCGCGAGCCCGCCCATCGAGTGCGCGACGACGATCACGCGGCCCGGCCCGTGCGCAGCCGCCGACGCGCGTGCGAGGCAGTCGATGCGTTGCGCGAGCGCGGGACCGATCGACGGGTCGTCGACCCAGCGCAGCGCGGTGCGCGAGTAGTCGAACGGTTGGGCGACGGAGACACCCGGCACGCTCGCGAGCGCCTGCACCATCGACGGCGCTCCCGTCTCCCAGACCTCGGGCGAGTCCGCGAACCCGTGGACCAGCAGCACGGGCGTCGCCGTGCCGTCGACCGCGCACGGGTCGCCGGTCGCCGGCGCGACCGTCCCCGCGCTCGCGCTCGCGCTCGCGGTCGCGGTCGCGGGCGTCGTGCTCGTGGACGTCGTCGCGCTGGCCGTGGCGCCCAATTGCTCGGTCGTGAACACGAGCCACCGCCCGCCCGACCGGACGAGGTGCAGGCGCACGTGCTCCGGCGACGGCCCGGTGATCGACGCGACGACCGCGCCCCGGTCGCCGATCTCCACGAAGCGGTCGGGCAGGTCCAGACGCGACCCCGGCGGCAGCATCGACGCGGTGACGTCGTCGCCGAGCGCGGCCGCGACCGCGGGGACGAGCGCGCCGCGGAACGTCGCGGGGTCGCGCGACGCGAGCCGGCGGGACAGGTCGTCGCGCGTCGCGGCGGGCAACGGGGCGTCGACGGCGGACTGCCCGCGGCGCGGGCCTCCCGCGCCGGGCTCGGCCCACCCGGGGACGAAGAGGACGACCACCGCGAGGGCCGCCACGGCCAGGGCCCACAGCTCGAGCGGGCGGCGGCGCGGAGATGCCCACACCGCGGCCGAAAGTTTCGAAACGAAACCGTTGCGTTTCGTTTTCACGCCCGGTATCGTGCGACTTCCGAGACGGACACGTCTCGGAAGCGGCGGGGGCTGGTCCGGCAGCTGGTCCGGCAGCGAGGGGAGAGCGGCACCGTGCAGACCGACACGAACGGGACGACGGCGTACGACCGGCGCTGGTGGGCGCTGGCCGTCCTGTGCTTCAGCCTGATCGTCATCACGCTCGACAACACCATCCTCAACGTCGCCATCCCGACCGTGCAGCGCGACCTCCACGCGAGCAACAGCCAGCTGCAGTGGATGGTCGACTCGTACACGCTCGTCTTCGCGGGTCTGCTCCTCACCGCCGGCAGCCTCGGCGACCGCTTCGGCCGGCGGGGCGCGCTGCAGCTCGGCCTCACCGTCTTCGGCGTCGGGTCGGTGCTCTCCGCGATGGCCGGCACGTCGAACCAGTTGATCGCGACACGCGCGCTCATGGGCGTCGGCGGCGCGTTCATCATGCCGTCGACGCTGTCGATCCTGACCAACCTCTTCACCGACCCGGGTGAGCGTGGGCGCGCGATCGGTGTGTGGGCGGGCATCGCCGGTGTCGGCATCGCGCTGGGACCGCTCGCGGGCGGCTTCCTCGTCGAGCACTTCTACTGGGGCTCGATCTTCCTCGTGAACGTCCCGATCGTGATCATCGCGGTGATCGCCGCCGCGCTGCTCGTCCCGACGTCGCGGGACCCGGCCGCGCCCCGACTCGACCTCGTCGGCGCGGGCCTGTCGATCGCGGGCTTGTGCGCGCTGCTCTACGCCATCATCGAGGCGCCGACGGACGGGTGGGGTGCGCCGCGGATCGTCGGCGCGTTCGCGGTCGCGGCGGTGCTGCTCGCCGGGTTCGTCCTGTGGGAGGCGCACAGCGACCACCCGATGCTCGACGTGAAGTTCTTCCGCAACCCCCGCTTCACCGCCGCGAGCACCGGCATCTCGCTCGTGTTCTTCGCGCTGTTCGGCTCGACGTTCCTGCTGACGCAGTACTTCCAGTTCGTGCTCGGCTACGGGCCGCTCGAGACCGGCGTCCGCCTCCTCCCGTACGCGGGCGTGCTGATGGTCGTGTCGCCGCTCAGCGCGCGGCTCGTCGAACGCGTCGGCACGAAGGTCGTCGTGACCGTCGGCCTGCTGCTCGTCGCCGTCGGCCTCGTGCTGTTCACGACCATGCAGGTGAACACCGGGTACGGCGACATCATCTGGCGGATGATGCTGATGGCCGCGGGCATGGGTTGCACGATGGCGCCCGCGACCGAGTCGATCATGGGCTCGCTCCCACGCGCGAAGGCCGGCGTCGGCTCGGCAGTGAACGACACGACCCGCCAGGTCGGCGGCGCGCTCGGTGTCGCGGTGATCGGCAGCGTCCTCGCATCGGTGTACGGATCGAAGATCGGCGACGCGATCGCGCACCAGTCGCGCCCGGTTCCGAAGCCGATCGCGGACGCGGTCAAGAGCCAGCTCGGCGCGGCCCTCCAGGTGGCGCGCAGCATCGGCGGCCCGATCGGTGAGCAGATCGCGTCGACGGCCAAGCACGCCTTCGTCAGCGGGCTGCACCAGGGCGTCCTCGTGGGGGCGCTCGCCGCGCTGGTCGGCGCGCTCGTGTCGCTCCTGTGGCTCCCGGCGCACGCGCGCGACGAGCTCGACCTCTCCTTGGAGGAGGCCGTCGCCGTCGAGGCCACGGTGTCCGCGCAGGCGGGCGAGGTCGGCGACGCCGTGCAGGAGGTCAAGGCGTGACCGACGTCCGGACCGAGGCCGACGCAGACACGGTCCGGCGCGTCGGCCGGCCGCGGAGTCCGGAGGTCGACGAGGCGATCCTCGACGCCGCGGTCGAGGCGTTCGTCGACTCGGGGCTCGACGGGTTCTCGGTCGACGACGTCGCCGCGCGCGCGGGCGTCGGCAAGGCGACCATCTACCGCCGGTACGCGTGCAAGGTCGACCTCGTCATCGCGGCAGCGCGGCGGTGCTGCGAGCAGCAGCCGTACGCGCCGGAGACCGGGAACCTCGAGGTGGACCTCCGCGCCGTCGCGCACGGGCTCGTCGACATGCTCGAGGCCTCGGTCGCCGGGCGCGCGATCCCGCGGATGGTCGCCGAGTCGGCGCGCCAGCCCGAGATGCGGGACGCGCAGCGCAACTTCGTCGGGCGCCGGCGCGCGCACACCATCGCGATGGTCGAGCGCGCCGTCGCACGCGGCGACCTGCGCGCCGACACGGACGCCGCCGCGCTCGTCGACATGCTGTCCGGCCCGCTGTTCTACCGGCAGCTGGTGACCGGGGAGCCGACCGACGACGCGTACGTCGACACGCTCGTCGACTCGGTCCTGCGCGCGTTCTCCCGTTAGCGTGAGGCCCCTCCCAGGCAGGAGGTGCCATGCAGCTGGACGGGATCTCGGCGATCGTCACCGGCGGTGCGTCGGGGTTGGGCGAGGCGACCGCGACGATGCTCGCCGGCGCGGGTGCCGACGTCGTGCTCGCCGATCTCGACGACGAGCGCGGGAACACGACCGCGAAGCGCCTCGACGCCCGGTTCGTGCGCACCGACGTGACCGACCCCGCGCAGGTGTCTGCCGCGATCGAGGTCGCGACCGAGTCCGGCGCGCCGCTGCGCCTCGCGGTGAACTGCGCCGGGATCGCGATCGCGGTCCGCACGCTCGGCCGTGACGGTTCGCCCCACGACCTCGGCCTGTTCGAGCGGGTCGTGCGCGTCAACCTGATCGGCACGTTCAACGTGATGCGCCTGACTGCCGCGGCGATGGCGCGCACGGAGCCGCTCGAGGACGGCGAGCGGGGCCTCGTCGTGAACACCGCGTCGGTTGCCGCCTTCGAGGGGCAGATCGGTCAGGTCGCGTACGCGGCGTCGAAAGGCGGGGTCATCGGCATGATGGTCCCCGCGGCACGCGATCTCGCGTCCGTCGGCGTGCGCGTCTGCACGATCGCGCCGGGCACGTTCGAGACGCCGATGATGGGCGTCCTGCCCGACGAGGCGAAGGCGGCACTCGCCGCGAACATCCCGTTCCCGAAGCGTCTCGGCCGTCCCGAGGAGTACGCGGCGCTGGTCCGGCACCTGGCGGAGAACACGATGATCAACGGCGAGGTGGTCCGCCTCGACGGCGCGCTCCGCATGCCGCCCAAATGAGCGACGACCTCGCGCTCGCGTTCCCGACGCTGCGGTTCGACCGTCCGCGCGAACACGTCCTGCGCCTGACGTTCGACGGCCCCGGTCTCAACTCGGTCGGGCCGGACATGCACCGCGAGCTCGCGGACGTCTGGCCCGCGATCGACCGCGACGACGAGACGCGCGTCGTGCTCGTGCGCGGTGCCGGCCGGGCGTTCTCCGCCGGCGGGAGCTTCGAGCTCATCCACCAGTGCACCGACGACGCGGTCACGCGTGACCGCGTGATGCGCGAGGCGCGCGACATCGTGTTCAACGTCCTCGGCTGCTCGAAGCTGGTCGTGTCCGCGATCCACGGTCCCGCGGTGGGCGCCGGCCTCGTCGTCGGCCTGCTCGCCGACGTGTCGATCGCGGCGCGCTCGGCTCGCATCATCGACGGGCACACGCGTCTCGGCGTCGCGGCGGGCGACCACGCCGTCATCGCGTGGCCGCTGCTCGTGGGGATGGCGAAGGCGAAGTACCACCTGTTGACGTGCGAGGAGCTCAGTGGCGAGGAGGCCGAGCGTCTCGGGCTCGTCGCGCTGTGCGTCGACGACGACGAGCTCGCGGCACGCTCGCTCGAGGTGGCGGCATCGCTCGCGCAGGGCGCACAGCAGGCGTTGCGGGCGACGAAGCTCGCGCTCAACAACTGGTACCGGATGTTCGGTCCTGCCTTCGACGCGTCGCTCGCGCTCGAGTTCCTCGGCTTCGCCGGCGCGGACGCGCGTGAAGGCGTCGCCTCCCTCGAGCAGAAGCGCCCGCCCCGGTTTGCCTAGCTCAGGTCGGAGAACGCGGCGGTGAGCAGCTCGTTCTGCTCACGGTCGTGGATCGTCTGGCTGCCGCTCGCCGGGCTCGCGCTCGCCTCGCGCGCGATGTGCCGGAGGTCGCGGTCGCGCAGCAGTCGGTGGAGCTTGCCGTGGACGAAGTTCCACGCGCCCATGTTCTCCGGCTCCTCCTGCACCCACCACACCTGACGCGCGTTCGGGTACCGGGCGAGCGCGGCGTCGATCTCGTCGCGCGGGAACGGGTACAGCTCCTCCACGCGCACGACGGCCGCGGGCGCGGCGAGCTTGTCGCGCCGGTCCATCAGCTCGTGGCCGACCTTGCCGGTGCACAGCAGCACGCGCCGCACTGCGGCGGTGTCGCCATCGGGCACGCGCGGGTCGTCGAGCACGGCGTGGAACGAACCGTTCGTCAGCTCCGCGACCGTCGAGCGGCTGTGGGGCATCCGCAGGTAGCGCTTCGGCGTGAACACCACGAGCGGCTTGCGGACCGGCGTCTTCACCTGCCGCCGCAGCACGTGGAAGTACTGCGCCGCGGTGCTCGGGTACGTGACGCGCATGTTGCCCTCGGCGCAGAGCGCGAGGAACCGCTCGATGCGCGCGCTCGAGTGCTCCGGGCCCTGACCCTCGTACCCGTGGGGGAGCAGCAACGCCAAGCCGCTGCGCTGTCCCCACTTGTCCTCGGCCGCGACGACGAACTGGTCGATCACGATCTGCCCGCCGTTCATGAAGTCGCCGAACTGCGCCTCCCACGCGACGAACGTGCCGGGCGCGGCGACCGAGTACCCGTACTCGAAGCCCATCGCGGCGTACTCGGAGAGCACGGAGTCGTAGAGCATGAACGGCGCCTGGTCGGGTGACAGGTTCGCGAGCGGGACGTACTCCTCCTCGTCGTCCGCGTCGATGAGCACGCCGTGGCGCTGGCTGAACGTGCCCCGGCGGCTGTCCTGACCGGCGAGGCGGACCGGCGTCCCCTCGAGCACCATCGATCCGAGCGCGCACGCCTCCGCCAGTGACCAGTCGACCTCGTCGCGCTCGAAGGCGACGCGGTGCGCCTGCAGGATCCGCTCGAGCTTGCGATTCACGGTGAAGCCCTCGGGCCGCGTCGTCAGCCCGTCGACGACGCGCGTGAGCACCGCGCGGTCGACACGCGTGTCGACGGGGGCGTCGGGGATCACCGGTGGGACGACCGGATGCTCGCCGGTCGGCGGCTCGCTGTTGTGGGTCTCCTCGAACGCGCGGTCGAGCCGCGCCTTGAAGTCGTCGAAGCTCGCCTCGGCCTCCTCGAGCGTCAGGTCACCGCGGTTGATGAGCTGCTCCGTGTAGAGCTTCCGGACCGAACGGTGCTGGTCGATCAGCGCGTACATGCGCGGCTGCGTGAACGCCGGCTCGTCGGCCTCGTTGTGCCCGTAGCGGCGGTAGCAGACGAGATCGACGACGACGTCCTTGCAGAACGCCTGTCGGAACGCGAACGCGAGCTTCACGACGCGCACCGCGGCTTCGGGGTCGTCGCCGTTCACGTGGAAGATCGGCGCCTGTACCATCTTCGCGACGTCGGTCGCGTACACGCCCGACCGGCCGGCCTCCGGCGCGGTCGTGAAGCCGAGCTGGTTGTTGACGACGATGTGGACCGTCCCGCCGACGTCGTAGCCCGGCACCGCGGAGAGGTTGAGGGTCTCGGCGACGACGCCCTGCCCTGCGAACGCGGCGTCACCGTGCACGAGGACGGGCAGCACCTTGCGCCCGTCGACGTCGTGACGGGTGTCGTCCTTCGCGCGCGCCATGCCCTCGACGACCGGGTCGACGGCCTCGAGGTGGCTGGGGTTCGACGCGAGCGTGAGCTTCAGGTCGCCGCCCGCGGGCGGGTGGTGCACCCCGGTCGCCCCGAGGTGGTACTTGACGTCGCCCGAGCCCTGCGACGACATCGGGTCGAGCTCACCCTCGAACTCGCGGAAGATCTGGCCGTACGACTTGCCGATCACGTTGGCGAGGACGTTGAGCCGGCCGCGGTGCGCCATGCCGAGCACCGCCTCCTCCATGCCCGCGCCGCTCGCCTCGTTGAACAGCGCGTCGAGCATCGGGATGAGCGTCTCGGCGCCCTCGAGGCTGAACCGCTTGTGCCCGAGGTACTTCGTGTGCAGGAAGCGCTCGAACGCCTCGGCTGCGTTCAGCCGCTCGAGGATCCGGCGCTGCTCCTCGACCGGTGTCGTCGTGTCGACGCCCTCGACGTGGGCCTGGATCCACGCCTTCTGGTCCGGCTCCTGGATGTGCATGTACTCGATGCCGACGGAGCGCGAGTACGCGTCGCGCAGCACGCCGAGGATGTCGCGCAGCAGCATCGAGCGCGTCCCCGCGAGCCCGTCCGTCGGGAACTCGCGGTCGAGGTCCCAGATCGTGAGCCCGTGCGCGTTGACGTCGAGCTCCGGGTGCGTGTGCACCGTCTGGCGGCCGAGCGGGTCGAGGTTCGCGATGAGGTGACCCCGCACGCGGTACAGGTTGATGAGCTGCTGGACCGCGTTCGCCTTCTCGTACGCCGCGAGCGCGCCCTCGTCGATGGGCGACACGTCGGGCGTCCACCGCGCGGGCTCGTACGGCACCCCCAGGCTGCGGAAGACGTCGTCGTAGAAGCGATCCTCGCCGAGCAGCAGCCGATGGACGGCCTGCAGGAACTCGCCGCTCTCCGCACCCTGGATCACACGGTGGTCGTACGTGCTCGTGAGGGTGACCGACTTGCCGACGCCGAGTCGCGCCAGCGTCGCCGGGTCGGTGCCCTCGTACTCGGCGGGGTAGCCGATCGAGCCGACGCCCACGATGAACCCCTGGCCGGGCATCAGCCGGGGCACCGACGACACCGTGCCGATCATCCCCGGGTTCGTCACGGACGCGGTCGTGCCGGCGAAGTCGTCGAGATCGAGCTTGTTGGCGCGGACCCTGCGGATCAGCTCCTCGTACGCGGCGAAGAACGCGGCGAAGTCGAGCGTGTCCGCGGCCTTGATGTTCGGCACGAGCAGCGATCGCGAGTCGCCGCGCTTGACGTCGACGGCGAGGCCGAGGTTGCAGTGCGCGTGGCGGACGACGACCGGCTTGCCGTCGACGACGCCGAACCCCGAGTTCATGTTCGGCACCTTCTCGAGCGCGCGCACGACCGCGTACGCGATGAGGTGCGTGAAGCTGACCTTCGTCCCGCCACCGCTGCGGACGAGGTGGTTGTTCAGGATGCGCCGGTTGACCTCGAGCAGCTTGGCGGGGACCACACGCAACGACGTCGCGGTCGGGACGCCGATGCTCGCCTCCATGTTCTCGACGATGCGGGCCGCCGCGCCGCGCAACGGCTGCGCCTCCTCGCCGTCGAGCACGGGCGCCGCCGGGGTGACCGGCGCGCGCGCGGGTGCCGCGGGCGCCGGCGCGGGTGGTGCGGGAGCCGTCACGGCCGCGCCGTTGACGGGCTGCGCGCTGAACCGGGGCTGGTAGTCGGCGAAGAAGTCGCGCCAGCTCTCGGCGACCGACGCCGGGTTCTCGAGGAACCGCCGGTACATCTCCTCGACCAGCCCGGAGTTCGCCCCGAGCTGCTCGAACGTGTCGCTCGTCGCTCGTGTCATGAAGGTCTCCCCGTTGAGACCAGTCGGCCGCGCGCGGCTAGTGCTTGAGGAGCTCGGCCACCTGGAACGCGAGGTCGAGCGACTGCCGCGCGTTGAGCCGCGGGTCACACATCGTCTCGTAGCGCTGCTCGAGGTGATCGGGCAGCACCTCGTCGGTGCCGCCCAGGCACTCGGTCACGTCCTCGCCCGTGAGCTCGACGTGCACGCCGCCGGGCCAGACGTCGGCCGCTTCGCAGACCTTGAAGAAGCCGCGCAGCTCGGCCATCACATCGTCGAAGTGCCGAGTCTTGTAACCGTTCGCGTGCACGAACGTGTTCCCGTGCATCGGGTCGCACGCCCACACGACGGGGTGCGCGCCACGCCGCACCGCGTCGAGCAACGGCGGCAGGGACGTCTCGATCCGTTCGGCGCCCATGCGCGTCACGAGGGTGAGCCGGCCCGCCCGGCGCGTCGGGTTCAACCGTTCGCACAGCGCGAGGACGTCGTCCGGGTCGCTGCTCGGCCCGAGCTTCACCGCGATCGGGTTCTGCACGCCCGAGAGGAACTCGACGTGCGCGCCGTCGGGCTGGCGCGTCCGCTCGCCGATCCACAGCAGGTGCGCGGAGCAGTCGTACCAGTGGTCGGTGAGGCTGTCGCGCCGGGTGAGCGCCTCCTCGTAACCGAGCAGCAGTGCCTCGTGCGACGTGTAGAAGTCGACCTGGTGGAGCTGGAGCTCGGCGTCGAGGTCGATCCCGCACGCGGCCATGAACCGCAGCGCTCGCTGGATCTCGCCCGCCAGCGCGGCGTAGCGGCGTCCCTCACGACTCGACGCCGCGTACTCCAGGTTCCACTGGCTCACGCGGCCGAGATCCGCGAAGCCGCCCTTCGTGAACGCCCGCAGCAGGTTCAGGGTCGCGGCCGACTGGTGGTACCCGCGGACGAGACGCTGCGGGTCGGCGCGGCGCGCGTCGGGATCGAAGGCGAAGTCGTTGACCATGTCGCCCCGGAACGACGGGAGCTCGACGCCGGCCCGGGTCTCCGTCGCCGACGAGCGCGGCTTTGCGAACTGGCCCGCGATGCGGCCCACCTTCACCGTCGGGACGCCGCTGCCGTACGTGAGCACGACGGCCATCTGGAGGATGATCTTCAGCTTGTCGCGGATCGCGTTCGCGGAGAACGCCTCGAACGACTCCGCGCAGTCGCCCGCGTGCAGGACGAACCCCCCGCCTTCCGACACCGCCGCGAGCGCGTCGGTCAGCTCGCGCGCCTCACCGGCGAAGACGAGCGGCGGCAGCGCGCGCAGCTCTTCGAGCGCCGCGTCCAGCGCCCGAGCGTCGGGCCAGTCGGGCTGCTGGGCCGCGTGACGGTCGCGCCAGGTCCCCGGCGCCCAGGCAGTGCTCACGTCTCCCCGCGTCTCACAGGTACGCGCCCGGTCCGGGACGCTGCGGAGCGCCGCCGGCCTCGATCATCTGGCGCTGGCGCATCTGGTCGAGCTGACCCTGCGCGGCGAGCTGCTGGGTGAACAGCGTCGCCTGGATCCCGTGGAACAGGCCCTCGAGCCACCCGACGAGCTGAGCCTGCGCGATCCGCAGCTCGGACTCGCTCGGCGCGTCCGAGGTGAACGGGAACGTGACCTCCGCGAGCTCGCTGCGCAGGTCGGGGGAGAGGATCTCCTCGAGCTCGGTCAGCGAGCGGTCGTGGATCTCGCGCAGCATCCGTCGGCCGGCGTCGTCGAGCGGCGCGCGACGGACCTCGTCGAGCATGTTGCGCACCATCGACGCGATGCGGATCAGCTTCGTCGGCCGCGTCACCTGCTCGTTCACGTCCGCGCCGTCCGCGCGCTCGTCGTCGCCGTCCACGACTTCCGGCTGCAGCGGGCTCGCCCCGCGGGCCGGGCCGGTCTGGGTCTGGCCGTCGATGTTCGTCACGTCACTCACTCCTCACCACGATAGGGCGCGCGACTACCACGCAGACCCGGCGGCACCCGCCCCTCGGCGCCCGAACGCGGGCCGGGGACGTCGTGGAACCGGTACGGCTCCGGGTCGCGGCCGGGCTGGCACACCCAGCACTCACCGGTCCGCCCGCCCTCGATGATCCGCGCGACCGCGTCGGCGATCTGCGACGGCGGCATCAGCGGGAAGTGGACCTGCGCGAAGAGCTGCTTCGTCTCCTCTCCGATGATGTTCGTGTCCGTCATGCCGGGGTTGACGGTGTTGGCCGTGATGCCGAGCGGCTGGAGCGTGGGCGCGACGCTGCGCACGAACCCGACGACTGCGTGCTTCGTCGCGTCGTACACGGGGTCCGGCGGGAACGGGATGAGCCCTGCGAGCGACGACGTCGCGACGATCGCGCCACCGCCTCGCTCCCTCATGACGCGGACCGCGGCACGCGTCCCGAACACGACGCCGTCGACGTTGATCCGCATGATGCGCCGATAGACGTCGTCGGTGAGCTCGGTCACGTCTCCGACACCGATCGCGATGCCCGCGTTGAGGAACGCGATGTCGACGCCGCCGAGCTCGTCGACACACCGCGCGAACGCGCCGTCGACGTCGCTCGCGTCGGCGGCATCGGCGCGCACGAACGTGCCGCCGTGCTCCTTCGCGACGCGCTCGCCGCCGGGCGCGTCGACGTCGACGACGCAGACGCGCGCGCCGTCGGCCGTCAGCCGCTCGACCGTCGCCCTGCCGATGCCCGACGCGCCGCCGGTGACCAGCGCGACCTTCCCGTCGAAGAGCCCCATGGGCCGGACCTTACGCGCTCACGCGCGCACGAGCAGGAGGATGACGGCGTAGTGGCACACGGCGGCGACGATGCCCATCGCGTGCCACAATTCGTGGTAGCCGAAGACACGCGGCCGCGGGTTCGGGCGGTTTCTGACGAGCACCGCGAGCCCCGCCGTGTAGAGGACGCCGCCGCCCGCAAGCAGCCCGAGCTCGACGTGCGTGAGGTCGCGCATCAGTTGCGGTGCCGCCACGATCACGAGCCAGCCGAGGATCACGTACAGCCCCATGCCGACCCACCGCAGACGCGGCGACGCGAGCACCGTGAGCAGCACGCCGACGACGGCGCCGGTCCACACGATCGCGAGCAGGGTGACGCCCCACGCCGGCCGCAGCGCGAGCAGCGTGAACGGCGTGTACGTCCCGGCGATGAGCACGTAGATCATCGAGTGGTCGAGCCGCTGCATGACGCGGCGCGCCCGCGGCGTCCACTTGCCGCAGTGGTATGCGGCGCTCGTGCCGAACAGCAGCGTGAGGCTGGCGGCGAAGATCGCCGCGCCGACGTGCGCGGCCACGCCGCGGCTCAACGTGACGAGCGCGACCCCCGCCGGGATCGACACGAGGCACGCGATCTGGTGCAGCCGCCCGCGCAGGAGCGGCTGCAGGATCTCGGGCTCCCTCACGATGCGCTCATGCGTGAATCGCTCACGTCCTCCGCTCTCGGCCCTTCGGGCCGGGCCGCTCGGGCCCTGCTCATGGTCGCACTCGCTGCTCGGCGGGATACCCGCCTCGCGGACGCTCGTCGCTCCGTGCTTCCGCTCGCCTCTCGGCTCGCTCGCTCACGGCTGGATCACGACGAGTCGTTCCTCCGTCATCTCGCGTATCGCGTAGCGCGGACCCTCGCGCGTGTTGCCACTGTCGCGCACACCGCCGTACGGCATCTGGTCCGTGCGCCACGTGGGAACCTCGTTGACCAGGACAGCGCCGAAGTCGAGCTCGTGTGCCGCGCGCAACGCCGTCTCGAGATCCGGCGTGTAGATCGCGGCCTGCAAGCCGTAGCGGGTGTCGTTCGCGAGACGGATCGCGTCGCCGACGTCGTCGTACCTCGCGACACCGACGACCGGGCCGAACACCTCGTGCGAGCACACCTTCATCTCGGGCGTGACGTCGACGAGCACGGTCGGCTCGAGCATGCCGTCGCGCACGTCACCGCCCGCGAGCACGGAGGCGCCGCCGGCCACGGCGTCGTCGATCCACGACTTCACACGGTCGCGGTCGCCCGTCGTGATCAACGCGGACACGTCCGTCTGCTCGTCGAGCGGGTCGCCGACGCGCAGCGCCTGCACGAGCGGGACGAGCGCGCCGAGGAAGTCGTCCGCGACGGAGCGGTGCACGAAGATGCGCTGGGTCGAGATGCACGACTGTCCCGCGTGCGAGAACCCCGCGACCGAGACCTTGCGCGCGGCCGTCTCGTAGTCGGACCCCGGCTCGACGATGACGGGCGCGTTGTTGCCCAGCTCGAGGCCGACCTTCTTGCGCGGCGCGCGCTCCTTGATGCCCCAGCCGACCTCGGGTGAGCCGGTGAACGTGATGAGCGCCACGCCGTCGTGCTCGACGAGCGCGTTGCCGACGCTGCCGCCTCCGCCCGTCACCACGCTGAGCTGGTCGCCGGGCAGGCCGCACTCGTCGAGGAGGAGCTCGGCGAGCTTGATCGCGGACAGCGGCGTCTGTGACGCCGGCTTCAACACGACCGGACAGCCCGCTGCGATCGCGGGCGCGAGCTTGTGCGCGACGAGGTTGAGCGGGAAGTTGAACGGCGAGATCGCCCCGACGACGCCGATCGGCAGCCGGAGCGTGAACCCGAGCTTCCCCTCGCCGACCGCGCTCGCGTCGAGCGGCACCATGTCGCCCGCGAGCACCCGCGCCTCGGCCGCTGCGAACGTGAACGTCGCGACGGCGCGCTCCGCTTCGATGCGCGCCGTCTTGATGGGCTTGGCCGCTTCGAGCGCGATCGTGCGCGCGAAGTCCTCGTTGCGCTCGGTGAGCAGCCGCGCCGCGATGTCGAGGGTCTCGGCGCGTCGCCACGGCGGGAGCGCGCCGTGCGACATCGCGTCGCGCGCGGCGCGCACCGCGCGGTCGACCTCGGCGGGTCCGCACTTCGGGACCCGGCCGAGCTCTCGGCCGTCGTACGGCGCGATGACCGCGATCGTGTCGTCGGTCGTGACCCGCTCACCGGCGATCGGCAGCTTCTCGATGCTCATGCTGTTCGAGCTCATGGTGTCCGATTCCTCCAAGGCGAGCCGCACCGCTGGTCCCTAGCGTGCCCCTCGAGAGCGTGACTGTTGCAGCGAGAGAGGAGAACGCGATGACGGTTCCCGCACGCATGAGCGTCGTGACGCTCGGCTACCGTGACCTGGCGACGATGCGGTCGTTCTACGAGCGGCTCGGCTGGAAGAGCCGCTCGGACGACGACGAGTTCGTCCGCTTCGAGGTCGGCGGCGGCTCGCTGACGATGTTCCCGTTGCACCTGCTCGCGGGCGAGGCGAACCTCCCCGTGGCCGAGCCCGACGGCAACTTCCGCGGCTTCACGCTCGCGGTCGTCGTCGAACGCCGGGAGATGGTCGACGCCGCGATCGCGGACGTCGAGCGTGCGGGCGGCCGGGTGCTCGCGCGTCCGGTCGATCGCGACTTCGGCGGCTACTCCGGCTACTTCGCGGACCCGGAGGACAACGTGTGGGAGATCGTCTGGGCGCCCGGCATGTCGTTCGACGAGCGCGGCGGGCTGATCTGGCCGGAGTGAGGACGCGAGCAGGAGCGGTCAGCTGCCGGGGACGACGCGGCCGGCGAGCTCGCTCGGTCGCGTGCCGCCGAGGGCGCGGCACTCGTGCGCGAGGTGCGCCTCGTCGCTGTAGCCGGACGCCGCGGCAAGACGTGCGAACGACGCGTCCGTGGCGCGCGCGGCGCGCAGGAAGCGCTGGAAGCGGAGCACGCGGTCGAGCGTCTTGGGGCCGTAGCCGAACGCCGCGACGCAGCGCCGGTGGAGCTGCCGCTCGCTGAACGCGAGTGTCCGCGCTGCGTCGTGCACGGACGAGCGGCCCGTGGCGAGCATCGCGACGAGCGGCTCCACGACGTCGTCGGCGTCTGGCGCGGTCGGGACGCGCTCGAGCATCGCCGCTTCGAGGAGGCGTTCGCCGTCGTCGGCCGTGCGGGCGTCGGCGAGCCGATCGGCGAGATCGCGCGCGTCGTCGCCCAGGACGTCGTCGAGCGACAGGCGCGCGTCGGTGAGCTCGGACACGGGCACGCCCAGGAACCGGCGCGCGTGGCCGGGCCGGAACCTGATCCCGACGATCGAGGACTGCGGCGACAACGGCGTGAGCACGGGGCCCGTGTCGGGGCCCGCGAGCTCGAGTCGGCCGTCACGCCAGAGGACGTCGACGCAGGCGTCCGGGACGACACGGTGCTCGTAGGGCGCGGACGTCGCGCCGACGTGCTGGGTCCACACGCACGCGACTGCGGGGGCGAGACCGGCGACGGGCGGCCGCTCCCGATACGTCGCTGTCATGACGTCATGCTGACACGCTCGGAGGGCGAGTTGGTTAGCCCGACCACCGAATGCGGGTACGTGGGCCGCAACGCGCGATTCGTCACGGGGGGTCCCATGGGCAGGTTCCCGGTGGCGCGGGCCCGGGTGAGGTCCGCGCTCCTCCGCACGACCGGTGCGCTCGCATGCGCCTCGGTCGCCGTCGTCGGCCTGGCGTTCGTGGTGCCGATCGCCGCCGGCTCCGCATCGGTCCCGGCGGCACCGGCCGGCGCGACGTCGGCATCGAGTCCGGCAACGGGCGTCACGCACACCGTCACGGCCGCGACGAAGTCGGTCACGAGCGCGACCGTGCGCGTACCCGTCACGACGCCGCCGGTCACGACCCCGCCGGCGACCACGTCGAAGGTCGCGGCCGCAGTGAGCACGCCGCACGTCACCACGCCGCCGGTGACGACGCCCTCCGTGACGACGCCCCCCGTGAACGTGCCGAAGCTCGCGACACCGAGCATCACCACGCCGACGGTCACGACGCCCACGGTCACGACGCCGCCCGTGACGACGCCGACGGTCACGACGCCGCCCGTGACGACACCGCCCGTGACCGTCCCGAAGCTCGCGACGAACGTCACCGTCGCGGGTGCGTCCGTGCCGCAGGTGAGGGCGCCGTCCGTGTCGGTTCCGTCGCTGCCGCCGCCGACGGTCACGGCACCGACGGTCACGGCGCCGGCTGTCACGGCACCGTCCGTCACGGCACCGACGCTGTCGTTGCCCTCGATCCCGCTGCCGCCTCCGCCGGTGAGCGCGCCGTCGCTGCCGGCCCCCTCGGTCACGGTCCCATCGGTCCCGGTGCCGACGGTGCGCGTGCCGTCGGTGTCCACACCGCGCGTCACCGCGCCACCGGTGTCCGTCGACCCGATCTCCGTGCTGCCGTCCATCCCGGCGATCCCTGCGTTCTCGTTGCCGCCGGTGACGACGCCGTCGGTGAACGTGCCGTCCGTGTCGACACCGTCGATCACGACGCCGTCCGTCGTGTCGCCGTCGGTCCGGGTCGCGGCGCCCGCAGCGCCGGTGGTGCGGTCGCAGTCCGTGACGGTGCCGGGGTTCTTCGGCGTGCTCGACCCGCCCGCAGTCGACCCCGCAGCGGCCGCGCTCGCGCCGTCGAGTACCCGCCGGTCCGCGAGCGTGGCGGCCGATCCGGTCTCGGGCGGGGCGGTCGGCCCGCGCGACGTGACGGCCGCGGCGGTGGCCGCGCCCGGCGCCCCGACGCCTCTGGCCGCGCCCGGCGCGCCCGAGCGATTCCGGGTGGCACCGGGCTGCGCGAGCGGGGTCGCCGCGGTCGGACCCGACGGCGCCACGCTCTGCGTGCCCGCGACACCCGCGGCACGCGCGCAGGCCACCAGCAGCGCGCACCCGAGCGGGGGAGCGGCACTGTTCGACGTGTTCGGCCTGCCCTTCACCGGTGTCGACGCCGCCGCCGTGCTCGTCATCGGGATCTGCGCGCTCGCGCTCGGTCTCGCGTTGCACCGCCGGCGCGCGCGGCCGCGCGGCATCGGCGGCGCGTGACGGAGCAACGATGCGCCGCTGCGCGTCCGCGCTCGCATGCGGACTGCTCGTCTGGTCATTCGGTTGCGTCGCCGCGGCTCGCGTCGCGACCGCGGCACCGCAACCGCCGCGTCCGCAGCCGGACCGCGCGCACCCGACCCTGAACCCGGCACTGCCGCAGGGTACGCGCTTGCTCGTCGTGCGCACCGTCCCGCCCGTGGTCGGTGCGGCGTTCACGTTCGCGTCGACGCCGTTCACCGTGACGGACGAGACGGGGACGGCCGCGTTGCTCATCGCGTCGAGCGAGCGCGACGTGGTCGCCGCGAACCGCAATCAGGTCCTCGTCGTCGCGAGCCCGACGGTCGACATGTCGCCGAACACACGCGCGGTGTTCACGGGCTGGTCGGGATCCGGGACGTACCTGAACGGCGTCATGACCGAGACCGCGACGTTCCGCACGGACTACCTGACGCAGCTCCGCTTCGTGAACCGTCACGGCAGCCCCGTTCCCACGTCGCGCGTCGGCGCCGTCGAGCTCGCCAACACGTCGGGCGCGACGGTGGACGTACACGGCGGCGACGCCGTCTGGCTGCCCGGCCAGGAGATCACGAGCGGGCCCGACGGTCCGACGACGAGAGCAGTCACGTACACGGTCACGAAGGTCGACGTTGCGGGCTCGAACGTCGTGAACAGCGGCCAGCAACGTGTCGTCCCGAGCATCGACCCCCGGCCCGCGGTCCGCCTGCTGTTGTACACGGTGCGCTTCGTCGGTCGCGACGCGCTGCTGCGGTCGCACGCGGGAACGCGCGTGCACCTCCGCCATCCCGACGGCTCGGTGACGGAGGTCGCGCTGCACTCGCACGGCGGCGTGGTGCGCGATCTCCCGCGCGGCGACTACGACGTCACGATCGAGGGCGGCACGTTCCATCTCGCGCACCCGCTTGCGATCTCGCGCGACCAGACCGCCGACATCGACGCGGTGTCCTACCTCGACGTGATCGTGCTCGCGGTCGCCGTGACCGTCG